>NZ_JAUQTX010000130.1:0-18799 GCF_059803775.1 Azospirillum sp. UFLA03-27
TCGTTGTTGCCGAAGGCCGGATAGTCGCCCTCGATGACGAAGTCGGTGGCCAGCCCACGCTCGTCGCGCACCACCTTCACCGTGGCGTGCTTGATCGCCGACAGGCTGTCCGCGACCACGCTCAGGCCGGCGATGCCGCAGGCCATGGTGCGCAGCACGTCGCGGTCGTGCAGCGCCATCTCCAGCCGCTCGTACATGTACTTGTCGTGCATGAAGTGGATGGCGTTGAGCGTGTTCATGTAGGCGCGCGCCAGCCATTCCATCATCGGCAGCAGGCGGGCGACCACCGTGTCGTGATCGAGCACGTCGCCGGTGATCGGCGCGAAGGCCGGGCCGACCTGCTCGCCCGACACCTCGTCGCGGCCGCCGTTGATGGCGTAGAGCAGCGTCTTGGCGAGGTTGGCGCGGGCACCGAAGAACTGCATCTGCTTGCCGATGCGCATGGCCGAGACGCAGCAGGCGATGCCGTAGTCGTCGCCCCAGTAGGGCCGCATCAGGTCGTCGTTCTCGTACTGCACCGAGCAGGTCTTGATCGACGTCTCGGCGCAGAACTTCTTGAAGCCCTCCGGCAGGCTTTCCGACCACAGAACGGTCAGGTTCGGTTCCGGCGCCGGGCCGAGGTTGTTCAGGGTCTGGAGCATGCGGAAGCTGTTCTTCGTCACCAGCGTGCGCCCGTCGAGCGCCATACCGCCGATGCATTCCGTGACCCAGGTCGGGTCGCCGGAGAAGAGCTGGTCGTATTCCGGCGTGCGCAGGAAGCGGATGATGCGCAGCTTGGTCACGAACTGGTCGATCAGCTCCTGCGCCTCCTCCTCGGTCAGTTGCCCGTCGCGCAGGTCGCGCTCAACGTAGACGTCGAGGAAGCTGGAGACGCGGCCGAGCGACATGGCCGCCCCGTTGGCCTCCTTCACCGCCGCCAGATAGGCCAGATAGGTCCATTGCACCGCCTCGCGGGCGTTGGCCGCCGGGCGCGACACGTCGAAGCCGTAGGACTTGGCCATGGCGGCCAGCTCCTTCAGCGCCTTGATCTGCTCGGTGATCTCCTCGCGCAGGCGCAGCGTGTGCTCGTCGATGCGGTCCAGCTCAAGGCTCTTGTATTGCGCCTTCTTGTCCTCGATCAGGAAGGTCGCGCCGTAGAGCGCCAGCCGGCGGTAGTCGCCGATGATGCGGCCACGCCCGTAGGCGTCCGGCAGGCCGGTGATGACGCCCGACTTGCGGCAGCGCAGCATCTCGTCGGTGTAGACGTCGAAGACGCCGTCGTTGTGCGACTTGCGCAGGCCGGGGAAGACCTCCTCCAGCTTGGGCGAGGGCTTGAAGCCGTAGGCCTCCAGCCCGTTCTTGACCATCCGCCAGCCGCCGAAGGGCATGATCGCGCGCTTCAGCGGCTTGTCCGTCTGAAGCCCGACGACGAGTTCAAGCTCCCGGTCGATGTAGCCCGGCGCGTGGGCGGTGATCGAGCCGAAGACCTCCGTGTCGGCGTCGAGCACGCCGCCCTTGGCCGCGCGCTCCTCCTTCAGCAGGGCTGTGACCTTGTCCCACAGGGCCCTGGTCCGTCCGGTCGGGCCGGTCAGGAAGCGCGAATCCCCGGCGTAGGGATGGACGTTGCGGACGATGAAGTCGCGGACGTTGACCTCTTGCTGCCAGACGCCCGGAACGAAGCGGCGCCAGGGGCGCTCGGCTTGCTGTTCCGGGGTCTCGACGAGTCCGTCTCTCAGCAGGGTGTCCATGATGTCTCCTCACGAAAAGGCGTCTGGGCGGCACGCGCCGCGTCGCTGATCGACCCTGGAGGCCCCCCAGTGGAGGGGTCGGAAGACCGCCGGGCTCCGGTCGGAGCGGGAGCGGCGGTATGGCAACGGGCTGTGAAGCCGGCAGGGCCAAAAGTCATTCTGTAGTTTTGCTACATAGACCGGAACGGCGAGGCGCGCAAGGCAAAAGCGGTTGATTTTCCACGTTCTTTGATGAACTTACTGTGACGGAACGCCGCATCGTCGGCGGTCCCGGTATGTGGGACAGCGCAGCCGATAGCGCCCTTCTATCGGATCATGTAGTTTTACTATCCGTGCTACAGTGGTGGACCGACGGAACGGGGGGACAGGCCGATGCTGGCGAGGATCATGGCGGTGCGCGACGGGCTCCGGCCTTCGGAACGGAAGCTGGCGGACTGCGTCCTGGCCCAGCCGGGCGAGGTCATCACCCTGTCGATGGCCGACATGGCGGACCGCGCCGGGGTCAGCGAGCCGACCATCGCCCGCTTCTGCGGGGCGCTGGGCTGCAGCGGCTTCCGCGAGTTCAAGATCAAGCTGGCCCAGGACATCGCGGCGGGAATGCCCTTCATCGACCAGGAGGTCAGCCCGGACGACCGGGCGGCGGGCATCGCGGGCAAGGTGTTCGACCGCACCCTGGCAACCCTGATGCAAGTGCGCAACAACCTGTCGGCGGAGGCGGTGGACCGCGCCGCCGACCTGCTGGCCGGGGCGCGGCGGATCGAGTTCTACGGCTCCGGCAACTCCGGCACGGTGGCGCAGGACATCCAGCGCCGCTTTTTCCGGCTGGGCATCCCCACCGTCGCCTACAGCGACGCCCACGTCTATTTCGTGTCGGCCCTGTCGCTCGCCCCCGGCGACGCGGTGGTCGCCGTGTCCAGCTCGGGCGGTACCCGCGACATGCTGGAGGCCGTGCAGAACGCGCTGTCGTCCGGGGCCATGGTCGTCGCCATCACCCGCTCCGGCTCGCCGCTGGCGCAGCTCGCCACCGTCAGCCTGCTCGCCGACGTCGCGGAAGACTTCGACATCCACTCGCCCATGACGTCGCGCATCAGCCATCTGGTCCTCGGCGACATACTGTCGATTGCCGTGGCGCTGCGCAAAGGCGACGCCCTGCGGGAGCGGCTGGAGCGCCACAAGCAGGCGCTCAGCCGCCATCCCCGGGAGCAATAAATACTAGTATATCAGTTTGAGGGCAAGCTGCTCCGTGGGGCGCCGCACATCCTGTGTTGTTCTGCCGCAGCTCCCCCACGCAAAAGGCACCCGCACAGCAAAAAGCCCGGCCCCGTTTCCGGGACCGGGCTTTCCGCTTCCAGCCGCAGCCGAACCGTCAGTCTCCGGCGGGCACCGGCTCGGCACCCGGCGGGGGGTGGGCACCGGCACGCTTGCTGCCGAACAGACGATAGACCGCGACGAAGAAGGCCGGGACGAAGAGGATGGCCAGGACGGTGGCGGAGATCATGCCGCCCATCACGCCGACGCCGATGGCGTTCTGGCTTTCCGAGCCGGCGCCGCTGCTGGTCGCCAGCGGCAGAACGCCCAGCACGAAGGCCAGCGAGGTCATGATGATCGGGCGCAGGCGCTGGCGGCACGCCTCGATGGCGGCGTCCTTCAGCTCCATGCCCTCGTCGTACAGCGCCTTGGCGAACTCCACGATCAGGATGGCGTTCTTCGCCGACAGGCCGATGGTCGTCAGCAGGCCCACCTGGAAGTAGACGTCGCTCGGCAGACCGCGCAGCGTGGCGGCGAGCACGGCGCCGATGACGCCCAGCGGCACCACCAGGATGACCGACACCGGCACCGACCAGCTCTCGTAGAGCGCGGCCAGGCAGAGGAAGACGATCAGCATGGACAGGGCGTAGAGCGCCGGGGCCTGCGACCCGCTCAACCGCTCCTCGTAGGACAGGCCGGTCCATTCATAGCCGACGCCCGGCGGCAGCTTGGCCATCATCGCCTCCATCTCCTGCATCGCCTCGCCGGAACTGATGCCCGGTGCCGCGGAGCCCTGGATGTTGAGCGAGGACATGCCGTTGTACCGCTCCAGCTTCGGCGAACCGTAGGTCCATTGCGCCGTGGTGAAGGCGGAGAAGGGGACCATCTGCCCCATGGCGTTGCGCACGTACCAGCGGTCGACGTCGCTCGGCTGCATGCGGTAGGGGGCGTCCGCCTGGAGATAGACGCGCTTGACGCGCCCCCGGTCGATGAAGTCGTTGACGTAGGAGGAGCCCCAGGCCGCCGTCAGGGTCGTGTTGACGTCGGTCAGCGACAGGCCCAGCGCGCTGGCCTTCTCGCGGTCCACCGTCAGCTTGAACTGCGGCGTGTCCTCCAGGCCGTTCAGGCGGACGCCGACCAGCTTGGCGTTCTGCGCTGCGAGGCCCAGAAGCTGGTTGCGTGCCTGCATCAGCCGGTCGTGCCCGACGCCGCCGCGATCCACCAGCTGGAGGTCGAAGCCGGTGGCGTTGCCGAGCCCCGGAACCGAGGGCGGCATGAAGGCGAAGACCACCGCGTCCTTGGCCTTCGACAGGGCGCCCATGGCGCGGCCGGCGATGGCCGTCGGCTTGCGGTCTGCGGACTCGCGCTCGCTCCAGTCGCGCAGCCGGACGAAGGCCATGCCGGCGTTCTGGCCGCGGCCCGCGAAGTTGAAGCCGGCGATGGTGAACAGGCCCTCGACGCTGTCCTTCTCCTTCTCCAGGAAATAGGTCTCAACCTGCTTGGTGGTCTCCATCGTGCGCTCGATGCTGGCGTTCGGCGGAGCCGACCACAGCACGAACATGGTCCCGCGGTCCTCCTGCGGCAGGAAGGACGAGGGCATCTGGAGGAACAGGTAAGCCAGGCCGGCGACGATCAGCGCGTAGGCGATGCCGTAGCGCCCGAGCCGCGACACCGCCCCGCGCACGCCGGTCAGATAGACGCGGCTGCTGGCGTCGAAGCCGCGGTTGAACAGCCCGAAGAAGCCGCGCTTGGCGTGGCCGTGGCCCTTCGCCACCGGCTTCAGGATGGTCGCGCAGAGCGCCGGGGTCAGCACCAGGGCCACCAGCACCGACAGCGCCATGGCCGACACGATGGTCAGCGAGAACTGACGGTAGATGGCGCCGGCGGAGCCGCCGAAGAAGGCCATGGGGACGAACACGGCGGACAGCACCAGCGCGATGCCGATCAGCGCGCCGGTGATCTGGCCCATCGACTTGCGGGTTGCCTCGCGCGGGGGCAGCCCGTCCTCGCTCATCACGCGCTCGACGTTCTCCACCACGACGATGGCGTCGTCGACCAGCAGGCCGATGGCCAGCACCATGCCGAACATGGTCAGCGTGTTGATCGAGAAGCCGAACAGCGACAGCACGCCGAAGGTGCCGAGAAGCACCACGGGGACCGCGATGGTCGGGATCAGCGTCGCCCGGAAGTTCTGCAGGAACAGGTACATCACGGCGAAGACGAGGATGATCGCCTCGATCAGCGTCTTGACGACCTCGTGGATCGACAGCTCGACGAAGGGCGTCGTGTCGTAGGGGTAGATGACCTCCAGCCCTTCGGGGAAGAAGGCCGACAGCTCGGCGATGCGCGCCTTCACCGCCGCGGCGGTGTCCAGCGCGTTGGCCCCGGTCGCCAGCTTGACGCCCAGGCCCGCCGCTGGCTTGCCGTTGTAGCGGGCGGTGATCTCGTAGGTTTCCTGCCCGATCTCGATCCGCGCGACGTCGCGCAGCCGCACCTGGCCGCCGTCGGGATTGACGCGCAGCAGGATGGCGCCGAACTCCTCCGGCGTCTGCATGCGCGACTGCGCCATGATGGTGGCGTTGATGCGCTGGCCGGGGACCGCCGGGGCGCCGCCGAGCTGACCCGCCGACACCTGCGCGTTCTCCGCCTTGATGGCGTTGGTGACGTCGATGGTGGTGAGCTGGTGGCTGTTCAGCGCATCGGGGTCCAGCCAGATCCGCATGGCGTGCTGGGGGCCGAACACGGTGATGTCGCCCACACCCTCGACGCGGCTGATCGTGTCCTGGAGGTTGGAGGCCACATAGTCGGCGATGTCGCCCTGGCTCAGCCGCCCGTCGCTGGACACGAAGCCGGCGACCATCAGGAAGTCGTTGCCGGCCTTCGACACCTGGAGGCCGCGCTGCTGCACCTCCTGGGGCAGGAGCGGCACGGCGAGCTGGAGCTTGTTCTGCACCTGGACCTGGGCGATGTCCGGGTTGGCCTCCGGCTCGAAGGTCAGGGTGATGGTGACGTTGCCCGACGAATCGCTGTTCGAGGACATGTAGCGGAAGTGGTCGAGCCCGGTCATCTTCTGCTCGATGACCTGGGTGACCGTGTCCTCCAGCGTCTTCGCGGACGCGCCGGGGTAGCTGGCGGTGATGGACACCGTCGGCGGGGCGATCTTCGGGTATTGCTCGACGGGCAGGCCCAGGATCGCCAGACCGCCCGCCAGCATGATGACGATGGCGATGACCCAGGCGAAGACGGGCCGGTCGATGAAGTATTTCGACATGGATCGGTCCTCGGTCTCAGCGCGCCTGCGGTCCGGGCAGGGCCGCCACGGCGCTCTGCGCCGCCACCGGCTTGACCTCGCCCCCCGGCTTCACCTTCTGAAGCCCCTCGACCACGATTCGCTCACCCGCCTTCAGACCGTCGGAGACCAGCCAGGCGTTGTTGATCGCCCGCTCGGTCTTGATGGTGCGCGGATTGACCTTGTTGTCGTCGCCGACGACCCAGACGCGGGCCGAGCCGTCCGGACCGCGCTGAACCGCCTCCTGCGGCACGGCGAGCGCGTTCTCGGCCACGCCCTGCTCGACGCGGGCGCGCACGAACAGGCCGGGCAGCAGTTCCTGGTTCGGGTTCGGGAACACCGCGCGGAGCTGGACCGAGCTGGTGCCCGGATCGACCGACACGTCGGAGAACTGAAGCTCGCCACGCTGGGGATAGGGGGCCTCCGCCGCGTGCAGGAACAGCGAGACGGGAATCTTGCCGGGCTCGGCCGGGCGGATGCGCCCGCTCTCCATGTCCTGGCGGAGCTGCATGAGCTGCGAGGCGGTCTGGGTCACGTCCACATAGATCGGGTCGAGCTGCTGGACGGTGGCGAGCGCCGTCGCCTGGTTGGCGGTGACCAGCGCGCCTTCCGTCACGGCGGACTTGCCGATGCGGCCGGAGATGGGGGCGAAGACCTTGGTGTAGTCCAGGTTGATGCGCGCGAGATTGTAGGCAGCCTTGGCGGCGGCGAGCTGCGCCTCGTTCTGCTTCAGCGCGGCCATGGCGTCGTCGTAGTCCTGCTTGCTGACGACGCTGTTCTTGACGAGGTCGTTGTAGCGGCCGGCCTTGTTGCGGGCGGCCTGCAGGTTGGCCTCCGCCTTCTGGATGTCGGCCTGGGCGACGGCGAGGTTGGCCTCGTAGGTGGCCGGGTCGATCTGATAGAGCTGGTCGCCCGCCTTGACGTCGCTCCCCTCCGTGAAGAAGCGCTTCAGCACGATGCCGCTGACCTGCGGGCGGATCTCCGCCACGCGGAAGGCCGCGGTGCGGCCCGGCAGTTCAGTGGTGACCGACAAGCTCTGCGGCTGGATGGTGGCCACCGCAACCTCCGCCGGTCCGGGCGCCGGCTGGCCCCCGGCGGCGTGCTTCTTGTCCTGGCAGGCACCCAGCACCACGGTCAGGGAGGCCGCCACGGCAAGAGACAGAAATGCGTTCCTGTTGAACATCCGTTCCTCGTGAAAACGCCGTGATGCGGCGATGAAATGTCCTAATGAGCCGGGGATATCCCACATTCCGCCCGGCTTTTTCGGGACCGGCGGAAAAGGCCGGTGCGCGCGGACGGTGCGAAATGACCCCTTTATTCGTACTGTCTCATACAGTACACTGTACCGGACGATACATTCAGAACGACCGTTCGCGCAAGGGGGAACCGCAATGCCCGACAAGGGGGCATCCACACCGCTCCAAGGCGGAATCGCTGGGGGCGGAATCGCCGGGAGCAGCATCGCCAGCCTCGGCATCAACAGCTTCGACACGCCCGGCTGCGGCCCGCGCGGCCAGGCGCGCTGTCGGGCGCTGCTCGACGCGGCGGCGGCGCTGTTCGTGGAGAAGGGATTCGCGCTGACCTCGCTGTCCGACATCCTGCGGCAGGCCGGCGGGTCGCGCACCACGCTCTACGAGCATTTCGGCGACAAGGAGGGGCTGTTCCGCGCGGTGATGGAGCGCCACTGCGACCGCGTGCTGGAGGAGATGTCGGCCATGCACACCGCCGGCCCGGCGGCGATGGCGGAAGAACTGGAAGAGAACCTCTACCGCGTCGGTCTGCACATCGCCGGCACGCTGACCATGCCGGAAACCACCGCCATCCTGCGCATCCTGGTGTCGGAGGGGGCGCGCATCCCCGATATCGCCCAGGCCTTCTTCCAGGTCGGTCCGGAGAAGACCATCGGCTGGCTCGCCGACTGTTTCCGCGAATTGACGGAGGCCGGCCGCCTGCGCGTCGACGATCCGGAGGGGGCCGCCCACGCCTTCATCGGCATGGTGGTCGGGGATCTGCTGACCAAGCGGCTGATCCTTCCGGACGAACCCGTCTCCATGGAGGAATTGGAGCGTTACGTCCGCCAGTCCGTCCGGTTGTTCCTCGCGGGGACGCGGCCCTGACCCGAATGGAGAGCGGCGTATTGCCGTCTTGCCAGTGGGGGCGGCAACGGTCATAGCTCCCGCGACGATGCATGCGCTGGTGGCAGCGGTTGCTCCCAGCGCCTAAGGAAAAAACCGATGGACCGGGGAAACGCCAGGGAATTGACGGACAGGACGACGGACAAGGACGCATCCACGGTCGGCCCGCGCGGCCGGGCGCGCCGGCAGGCCCTGCTCGACGCCGCGGCGGCGCTGTTCGTCGAGAAGGGCTTCGAGAAGACCACGCTGACCGACATCATCGGCCGGGCCGGCGGCTCCCGCGCCACCCTCTACGAGCATTTCGGCGACAAGGAGGGGCTGTTCCGCGCGATGATGGAGGAGAACAGCGCCCGCATCCAGGAAGGGCTCGCCGCCATCCAGGCGGACGAGCGGGCAGCGCCGGAGGACGGGTTGACCCGCTTCGCCCTGCACCTCGTCGCGGCGCTGTTCGACGACCGCACCATGGCCATCGTCCGCGTGCTGGTGTCGGAGGGTGGACGCATCCCCGACATCGCCGCAGCCTTCTTCCGCATCGGCCCGGAAACCGCCCAGCGGCGGCTGGCCGACTATCTGGCGCGGCAGACCGCCGCCGGCGCCCTGTGCGTCGCGGAGCCGGAGGTGGCCGCCCGCGGCTTCATCGGCATGATCAGCGGCAACATCCTGCTGCGCCGCCTGATCCTGCCGGAACAATCCCTTTCCATGGAGGAGACGGAGCGTTACGTCGGACGGGCCGTCGCCCTCTTCCTGACGGGCGCCCGCCCCATTGCGAAGCACTGACCTTGGGCTGAGGACGGCACGGCCGGGCGAGGAAAGCGTTAGGACCGAAGGACAGGCGCTGCAACATACTGCGGTATGTTAGGGTTCACACGATCGCTTCCTTCATCCCATCGGCCCCCCGGGCCGGGACGGTCGATCGTGTCCATGGTTCGCTGGCTTCTGCTGCTCGTCTTCACCCTGGCCCCGCTGATCGGGTTCGAGGTCTATTCCCACACCCGGCTGCGGGCGGAGCGGGAAGCCGAACTCGGTCAGGAGGCGTTGCGTCTGCTCGACCTGATCCAGACCGAACAGCAGCGGATCGTCGACGACATCGAACACATCCTGGTCACGCTGGCGGAGGCGGACATCGCCGGTCCGGCCTGCCAGGAGACGATGGAGCGGCTTCACCAGCGCCTGCCCAGCTATCTGACGCTGGGCTTCGCCGACCGATCGGGGACCGTCCTGTGCTCCACCGACCAAAGGACCGTCGGGACCGGAAGCGCCGACCAGCCGCAGATTCGTCAGGCCCTGACGACCGGCCTCTTCTCGGTGGGGGAATATGTCGCCACCGAGGGGCCGCGCCACCGCGTTCTGCCCTTCGCCCTACCCTATGCACGCGGCAGCGCGAGCGGCGGGCAAAGCGATGGAACCCAGCCGGCGGTCGTCACCGCCCTGCTCGACCTCGACTGGCTGCGCCAGTATCAGGCGCGCAAGCCCCTGCCGCCGAACGTGACGGTCCTTCTGGCCGACCGCGCCGGCACCGTCCTCGTCCGCGTTCCGGACCTCCAGGGAATTGTCGGCCGGCCGCTTCCCGAGCGGCTCGGCCTGTTGCTCAGCGGCGCGGAGACGGCGACGGCGCTGACCGAGGGGGTGGACGGGGTGCCCCGCGTCACCGCCTACTCGCCGCCCGGCGCCAACGGCAGCGGTCTCGCCGTCGCCGTGGGGATCGACCGGGCCGCCGCGCTGCGCACCGTCGACGTGGCCACCCTGTGGTCGTGGTTCCCCTTCCTGCTCATCCTGCTGCTCACCCTGACCGGAACCGCCTGGGCCATCGGGCGCCTGACCCGCCAGCGCGAAACGGAGCGGTCACTGCTGAAGGCGGTGCTGGAGCATCTGCGCGCCGGCGTGGTTGTGGCGGAGGCGCCCACCGGACGGGTGATCCTGCACAACAGTGCGGCGGAACGGCTGATCGGCCAGCCTCTGGGCCGGATCGACCGCATCGAGGACTATCCCCGCCCCTTCACCGGCGGCCCTTCGGAGGGCTCGTTGGAACTGCCGCTGGTCCGCGCCCTGCGCGACGGCGCGGTGGTGCGGCAGGAGGAATTGCGCCGCGACACCCCTGCCGGTCCCATCACCTGTCTGGCCGATGCCGAGCCGGTGCGCGATCCCGATTGCCGCATCACCCTGGCCGTCGTCACCCTGACCGACATCACCGAGCGCAAGGCCGGCGAGGAAGCCCTGCGGCGGAGCGAGACCCGCTTCCGCGAGCTGGTCGAGAACACCCCGGTGATGATGTGGATCAACCGGCCGGACGGCGGACGGGAATACTACAACGCCGCCTGGCGCTCCTACACCGGGCGCAGCCTGGAGCAGGGGGAGCGCTGGTCCTACATCCACCCGGCCGACTACCCCCGGCTGCTCGACAGCCGCGAGCGCGGCATCGCCGCCGGCGAGTCCTACGGATTCGACGTGCGCATGCAGCGCCACGACGGGGTTTACCGGTGGCACGTCTGCCGGATCAACCCGATGCGCCAGAACGGGCAGATCATCGCCTGGGTCGGCACCGCGGTGGACGTGCACGACAGCCGGATGGCCCGCGAGGCGGCGGAGCAGGCCGACCGCTCCAAGAGCCGCTTCCTGGCCGCCGCCAGCCACGATCTGCGCCAGCCCATGCAGTCCATGTTCTTCTTCGCCGAGGCGCTGCACAGCCACGTCCACTCCCCGCGCGGGCGCGACGCCCTGGCGATGCTGGAGCGCGGGATGGAGACGCTGAAGGGCCTGCTCGACAGCCTGCTGGACGTCTCGCAGTTGGACGCCGGGGTGATCGAGCCGCGGATCGAGGACGTTTCCGTCAAGCCGCTGCTCGACGACATCGGGTCCTCCTACGCCCCGGTCGCCGCCGCCAAGGGCCTGGATCTCCAAGTGGTCAACCACCACGACCTGACCGTGCGCAGCGACCGCAACCTGCTGGGGCGCATGGTCCGCAATCTGGTGGAGAACGCCATCCGCTACACGGAGCGCGGGGTGATCCGCCTGGAATGCCACCCCCTGGACGGCCACGCCGGCATCCAGGTCCGCGACACCGGAATCGGCATCTCCGGCGAGCAGATGTCCTGGATCTTCGAGGAGTTCTATCAGGTCGGCAATCCCGAGCGGGACCGCAACCAGGGGCTCGGCCTCGGCCTCGCCATCGTGCAGAAGCTGTCGGCCCTGCTCGGCCACCCGGTGGAGGTCCGCTCCGAACTCGGCAAGGGGTCGGTGTTCCGCATCTCCGTGCCGCTCGGCGACGCTGCGGAAAGCCCGGCTCCGGTTCTTCCGCCCCGCGAAACGGAGCGCGGGCGGCTGGCCGTCCTGATCGACGACGACGCCATCGTCCTGATGGGGCTGCGCTCGATCTTCCAGGACTGGGGCTACGACACCATCGTCGCCTCATCCACTGAGGAGGCGCTGGACCGCCTGCGGGCGGCGGGGCGGCGGCCCGACGTGATGGTCGCCGACTACCGTCTGCGCGAGCACAAGGTGGGCACCGAGGCCATCCTGAAGATCCGCGAACTGGCCGGGGTGCCGGTCCCCGCCGTCCTGCTGACCGGCGATTCCGGCCCCGACGTGATGCAGGAGGCCGAACGGCACGGGATCGGCGTGATGTTCAAGCCGGTCACCGCCCGCCTGCTCCAAGAGGCACTGACCCGCCAGACCGGCACCGCCGCGTGAGGGCTCGACCCGGTTGACCGTCTGGGCGCGGCAACCGGGGAGGTGTTGCCTGTTGGATGACAACAGATTTTACACGGATTTCGCGGATTCAGGCACGGATGACACGGATCGTTTAATATTGGCCTGCTCAGGAAGCACTGTTCGAGAAGCCAACACCGGGCAAGCATCAAAGAGAATCCGTGTCATCCGTGTTCAGATCTGTGAAATCCGTGAAGACCCTGTCGCCCCCGAGAATCCCGAACTCCGGCGAGACGCGCTACAGCCCCCGCACCGTCTGGAGCCCCCGCCGCACCTGCTCCGAATCATAGGGCTTGCGCAGGACCAGCATGTCGCGGAACTCCTCCGGGAAGATCGCGGACTCGCCATAGCCGGTGGCGAACAGGAAGGGGATGCCCAGCTCGCGCAGCCGCTCCGCCACCGGGAAGGAGGTCTCGGTTCCCAGATTGACGTCGAGAAGCGCCATGCCCGGCGGATCGTCGGCGATGGCGACCAGAGCCTGGCGGACGCTTGCCACCGTCTCCACGCGCTCGGCGCCCAGCTTCAGCAGCATGTCCTCCGCGCTCATCGCGATGATCATATTGTCCTCCAGCAGCAGCACCGTCCCGCCCAGCGGAATGTCCGCCGCCGCGCAGGGTGTCACCGCCGCTTCGATCACCGCCGCCGGGCGTTCAGGCGCCAAGCTGACGTGGATGGCCGGTATGGTGAAGCGCGCCTTCAGCCCGGCCAGGGCGTAGGTCACCGTCGCCTCGCCCTTCAGCTCGTGCGGGATCGAACGCTCGATGATGGTGGTGCCGAAGCCCTGGCGCGTCGGCGCCTGCACCGGCGGGCCGCCGCTTTCCTCCCAGCAGAGTTCCAGCGCGTCCCGGTCGTCAAGGCTCCAATGGACCTTCACCCGGCCGCCGCTGTCGGCGAAGGCGCCGTATTTGGCAGCGTTGGTCACCAGCTCGTGCATGATCAGCGCCATCACCGACAGGGCCGGCGGCGACAGCAGCACCTCCGGCCCCGACAGGACCACCCGCTCCGCCCGGTTGCCCAGATAGGCGTCGACCTCCGCCGCGATCAGGGGACGCAGGGGAGACGGTTTCCAGTTCTCCGCCGTCAGCTGGTCGTGCGCCCGCGCCAGCGCCTGGATGCGCCCGCCGACGATCTCCGCGAACTCCTCGACACGGGTGACCCCGGCCCGGCTCTGGGCCAGCAGCGCACGGACGAGGCTGAGGATGTTGCGGACCCGGTGGTTCAGCTCGGCGATCAGCAGCTCCTGCCGCTCGCGGGCTGTCCGGCGCTCCTCCTCCGCTTGGTCGGCCAGCCGCAGCACCACCTCCATCAACGTGATCCGCAGGGAGTCGGCGATGCGCAGGTCGGCCTCCGTCCAGGGTTCCGACTGCCCGTGCACCGTCTCCTTCCACGCCTCGAAGCTCTTGCGCGGGGTCAGCCGCTGCCCGTTGGGGCCGGCTTCCACGGGCTTGTCCGGGTTGCCGGCCCAGGTGACGGTGCGGACCGACTCCTTGCGGAAGAAGATGATGTAGTCGCGCGGCTTGCGCGATACCGGGATGGCCAGCATGCCGGCGGCGCGCTCGGCGAAGTCCACACCGGGCTGGTGGACCTGCCCGATCTCGCTGGTGGCGAAGACGCGGCTGGCGTGCGCGCGGTTGAGCATGCGCACCAGCCCGAGCAGCTCCTCCGGCGTTGGGGTGCTGCCGTCCACAAGGGTCTGGCCGCCCAGCACGATGGCGAAGCCGTCACTGCGGATGTAGTGGCCGACCTCGCCGCGCAACCGCTCCAGATTCTCCATGGAGGTGGCGCCATCGGCCATCACCGCCATGATGCGGGTGTGGAGCAGGTGCGCCTTGGCCTCGTAGGCCTCTTCGCGGTCGCGTTCGACGCCCTCCAGAAGAAAGGAAAACATCTGGCCGTACAGCTCCGCCGCCGTGCGCCGCTCCAGCGACAGCCGACGCGGCACCATGTTGTGGCAGGCGAACAGGCCCCACAGCTTGCCGCGGCGCAGGATCGACACCGACAGCGAGGCCGCGACGCCCATGTTGCGCAGATACTCGCAATGGATGGGCGACACGCTGCGCAGGACGCTCATCGACAGGTCGAGCGGTTCGCCCTCCGGTCCGACCGGCGGCAGGATGGCGGCGGGCGGTGCGTCCACGTCGTTGATGCAGCGCAGCCAGTTCCGCTCGTACAGCGCGCGGGCCTGTTTCGGGATGTCCGAGGCCGGGTAGCGCAGCCCCAGATAGGAGGGCATGCCGCGCACCGCGGATTCCGCGATCACCTCGCCCGCGCCGTCACGGCCGAAGCGGTAGATCATCACCCGGTCGAAGCCGGTCAGCGACCGCAACTGCCGCGCCGCTTCCCGGCAGCAGGCGTCGAAGTCGGCGGTGCGCTGGAGTCGTCCGATCATCGCGCGGACCATGGAGCCAACGTCCAGCTCGCCATCCGGCTCGCTCGGCTCCGCCTCGATGATGATCGACTGCCCGGACAGATGGACCGCGATGTCCAGCGGCAGCGCGTTGGCCGACAGCTTCAGGCGGAAGGCACGCTCCACCGATCCGTTGATGAGGGAGAGCTGGAGCCGTCCGCGGATGGCGTGCAGCGCTTCCTCCTCCATCACCCCGGTCAGGGGAAGCCCCAGCAGAGCGTCGGGCTCCACCCCCAGCCATGCCCCGATGTTGGACGAGGCGTGCTTGACGATCCAATCCGTCGACAGCGCGATCAGGAATCCGCTTGGTTGGATGGACCCGACGAGATGGATCGGCTCCCGGTCGCAATTGCTCAAGTCTACGCCACCGTTCATAGCCGCACCGCCCGCGTCATTCAGCCACCATCGTCATTGTTCCGGCGTTCCTCAAATTTGTCCCATGCATCCGGATGGACCGATGATTTGCCGATCCCTTGGCTTAATCCATGCCAACACACCGAAGCGGTCTTAAAGCACGTCGTGTCGGTAAAATAATCCAAAATCGAAGGGGGTCCAATACCATCCACCTCGGCAAAAAGCCCTACACGCCGGTCGATCCATTGGGCGGGGGCGCCTGCGGCATTTTGGCCGAAAGGCCGCTTTGCTCGGCGAAACGGGCTTGCCTTTCAATCTGATATACTAGTATTTTATTTTGCGAAGGACAGACGCGCAGCCCGGCCGGCCCAAGCCCGCCCGTGCCGCGAGCGCATCCCCAAGAACCGCACCGACCGCCGCGCGCCGCTCCCGTCACGCCGGCCCTGGCGCGGCGGTCTTACCGATGAACGCCCGCGCGCCGCGCCCACTGTCCCCGCCCTCTTTTGCGGAGCCCGTTTCGATATGACCGCCTCCACCTCCCCGATCCGCCGCTTCCGGCAGACGAAGATCGTCGCCACGCTGGGTCCGTCCTCCTCCTCGCCGGAGATGATCCGCGCGCTGTTCGAGGCGGGCGTCGACGTCTTCCGCCTGAACTTCAGCCACGGCTCCCACGACGACCACGGCGCCCGCGTGCGCGCCATCCGCGCCTTGGAGCGCGAGCTGGAACGGCCCATCGCCATCATGGCCGACCTCCAGGGGCCAAAGCTGCGGCTCGGCCGCTTCGCCGACGGTTCGGTGGAGCTGACGGTGGGCCAGCCCTTCCGCCTCGACCTCTCCGCCGAGCCGGGCGACGCCACCCGCGTCGGCATGCCCCACCCGGAGATCTTCGCCGCCCTGCGCCCCGACACCGACCTGCTGCTCGACGACGGCAAGGTGCGGCTGCGCATCGTCGCGTGCAGCCCGGACCACGCCGACACCGTCGTCGTGGCCGGAACGAAGCTGTCCGACCGCAAGGGCGTGAACGTGCCCGACGTTCTGCTGCCGCTGTCGCCGCTGACCGCCAAGGACCGCGCCGACCTCGTCTTCGCGCTCGACCAGGAGGTGGACTGGGTGGCGCTGTCCTTCGTGCAGCGTCCCGAGGACGTGGCGGAGGCGCGCAAGCTGATCGCCGGGCGCGCCGCCCTGCTGTCCAAGCTGGAGAAGCCGCTGGCCATCCAGCATCTGGAACGCATCGTCGAGCTGTCCGACGGCGTGATGGTCGCCCGCGGCGACCTTGGCGTGGAAATGCCGCCGGAGGACGTGCCGAGCATCCAGAAGCGGATCATCCGCGAGGCGCGCAAGGCCGGCAAGCCGGTGATCGTCGCCACCCAGATGCTCGAATCGATGATCGGCGCCCCGGCCCCGACCCGCGCCGAGGCGTCGGACGTCGCCACCGCCGTCTTCGACGGCGCCGACGCGGTGATGCTGTCGGCGGAGACCGCGTCGGGCGCCTACCCCATCGAGGCGGTGTCGATGATGGACCGCATCGCCCGCCGGGTCGAGCATGACGACCTCTACCGCACGATGATGGACGCCCAGCACGCCGACCCGCAGGAGACGGCGGCCGACGCCATCACCGCGGCGGCGCGGCAGGTCGCCCACACCATCCACGCGGCTGCGATCGTCACCTATACCACCAGCGGCTCCACCACCCTGCGCGCCGCCCGCGAACGGCCGGAGGTGCCGATCCTCTGCCTGACCGCGACCGTCGCCGCCTCGCGCCGTCTGGTGCTGGCCTACGGCGTGCACAGCGTGCTGACCGAGGACATCCAGAACTTCTCCGACATGGTGCACAAGGCGACCCGCATCGCCTACGCCCACGGTCTGGCGGAGGACGGGCAGCGTCTGGTCATCACCGCGGGCGTGCCCTTCGGGATGCCGGGCTCGACCAACATCCTGCGCATCGCCTGGGTGGAGCGCCCCGTCCTTCCGGCCGGAGGATACACGCAGCACGCGCAAGAATCTCGGTCAGATCAATTGACCCCGGTCATGGCCGACGCCGGGGCCTGACATAGGATGGCACACAGCGCCGGGCCCGCAATGAAGCGGGCACCGGCGCCCATTCACGAGGTGCCTCATGCTCAGCCCGATTACCCCCCAACCCGCGCACGCCGCCGGGACGGGCGCATCGGTCCGCGGCTGGGTCCATTCGGTGGAAACGGGCGGCACGGTCGATGGGCCGGGTTTGCGCTACGTCCTGTTCCTGGCCGGATGCCCGTTGCGCTGCCAGTACTGCCACAACCCCGACACCCGCCACATGCACGACGGGTCGCCGGCCCAGTCCTCGGACGTGCTGGCCGACATCGCCACCTACGCCGATTTCCTGCACCGCGCCCATGGCGGCCTGACCATCAGCGGCGGCGAGCCGCTGGTCCAGCCGGAATTCTGCGCGGCCATCTACCGCGGCGCCAAGCAGCTCGGCCTGCACACCGCGTTGGACACCTCGGGCTTCCTCGGCAGCCACGCCGACGACCATCTGCTGGCCGACGTCGATCTGGTGCTGCTGGACATCAAGGCGTTCAAGGAAGCCACCTACCGCGCGGTGACCGGCGTGCCGCTGCGCCCGACCCTGGAATTCGCCGAGCGGCTGTCCGCGATGCGCAAGTCGATCTGGCTGCGCTACGTGCTGGTTCCCGGCCTGACCGACCATCTCGACGAGATCGAGGGCTTGGCGGAATTCGCCGCCGGCCTGGAGGTGGTCGAGCGGGTGGACGTCCTGCCCTTCCACAAGATGGGCGAGTTCAAATGGAAGCAGCTCGGCCTGCCCTACGCGCTGGCCAACACCGAACCTCCCCCGCCGGAGCTGACCGAGCGGGTGCGCGGCATCTTCCGGACGCAGGGCCTCAAGGTCGTGTGAGACGCCGTACGAGACGAGGAGCACCTTTATGGACACGCATTCCCTTCCGGAGGCGAACGCACACGCCTCCCAGGCCGCCTCCCCGGCCGTCGCCCCGCCTGCCTCCTCCCTCGACGCGCTGATGCCCGACGCCATCGCGCTCGCGGCGGAGAATCTGGGCGTCAAGAAGGCCAACTACGACGGCGCGACGCTGTTCGCCCTGGCCGTCCTGGCCGGCGCCTTCATCGCGCTGGGCGGGCTGTTCGCTACCGTCGCCATGTCGGGGGCGGAGGGCATGCTGCCCTACGGGGTGACCCGGCTGCTCGGCGGTCTGGTCTTCTCGCTCGGGCTGATCCTGGTCATCGTCGGCGGCGCGCAGCTCTTCACCGGCGACGCGCTGATGGTGATGGCCTGGGCCAGCGGGCGGGTGAAGACCGGGCGGATGCTCCAGGTCTGGACCATGGTGTGGCTCGGCAACTTCGTCGGCGCCGCCGGCACGGCGCTGCTGGTCTTCCTGTCCGGACAGTACGCCTTCGGCCACGGGGCGGTGGGTGCCTCGGCGCTCTACTTCGCCACGGCCAAGGCCGGGCTGCCCGCCGGACAGGCCTTCTTCCTGGGCATCCTGTGCAACGTGCTGGTCTGTCTGGCGGTGTGGCTGGCGCTCGGCGCGCGCAGCGTGACCGACAAGATCATGGCGATCGTCTTCCCGGTCAGCGCCTTCGTCGCCGCAGGCTTCGAGCACTGCGTGGCCAACATGTATTTCGTGCCGCTGGGCCTGCTGATCGAATGGGGCGCCCCCGCCTCCTTCTGGGCCGACCTGGGCCGCGCCGCGCCGGTCATTCCGGTCGGGCAGTTCCTGCTGAACCTCGCCGCGGTGACGCTGGGCAACTGGTTCGGCGGAGCGGTGCTGGTCGGCGCCGTCTACTGGTTCATCTACCGACGTCCGAGCCGCCGCACGGCGCATTAGACGCCGGCTCTTGCCCCCTCCCTAACCCTCCCCCGCTTCGCAGGGGAGGGGCTGTCTCTTATACACATCTGACGCTGCCGACGATTATACGC
>NZ_JAUQTX010000131.1:0-18754 GCF_059803775.1 Azospirillum sp. UFLA03-27
GTTATAGTCTCGTGGGCTCGGAGATGTGTATAAGAGACAGCATGGTGGACAGGGTCTTGTCCAGTTCCGCGTTCAACTCGCCCGTGCGGACCCAGCCCATGTCGCCGCCCGAGGCGGCGCCGGCGGACTGCGAGAACTGGCGGGCCAGGGCGGCGAAGTTTCCGCCGCGGCGGACTTCTTCGACCAGCCGCTCGGCGTTGCGCCGCACCTCCTCGTCCTGGTCGGGGCTGTCCACGGCCAGGAAGATCTCGGCCACCAGATACTCCGGCTTGCCGATGTTGGCCTTGATGCGCTGCATCACGGCGTCGATCTCCTCGTCGCCGATCACCACCTCCTGCCGGATGCGGCGCTGCATCACCCGCTGCCAGGACAGCAGGGCCCGCACCTGCTCGCGCAGGGTGGAAACCGGGACGTTCTGGGTCTTCAGCAGGGTTTCGAGCTGCGGGCGGCCCATACGGTTCTGTTCGGCGATGCGCCCGATGGCCTCGTCGATCTCCTTGGACGGGACCGAGACGCCGAGACGCTTGGCCTCCTGCAACTGGAGCCGTTCGTCGATCAGCTGGCGAAGCACCTGCGGGGTCAGGCGCTGGCGCGTCTCCGCGCTGTCCTGGGCACCGGCGTTCAGCAGGGCGAGGCGGATTCGCGCGTGCACGTCGGACAGCGAGATGACCTCGTCGTTGACGACGGCGGCGATGCGTTCCGCGGGGCCTTGCGTTCCCGCAGCAGGGCTGTTTGGAGCGTTGGGAGCCCGCGTCTGGGCCGCGGCGGGCGCGCCGGCGGCAAGAAGGGCGCAGGCGGTCGCCACGGCGAAGGCAGACCGGACGGCTCGCAAACTCTGCATGGTGCTCCAGACTCCAGAGGTGGTTGCCGTTTAATACGGCCCCCCCGGGCGCGTGTAAACGGAATCGTGGACCGCATCCTGGAACGGAATTGTGTCCAAAGACCGGGCGGCCGGCGTCAGCCCTGCTCCGGATCCGGCGTCAGCCGTCCTCCAGATGCAGCAGCACCGCGGTGCCGAGCAGCACGCTGACGCAGGCCGGGCTCCAGGCCGCCATGGCCAGCGGGATGGTTTCGGAGATGCCGAAGGTGCGGATCACGTCGGTCATCACGAACAGCACGAATCCGGTCAGAACGCCGCCGGACACCATCGTCATCGTGCCGCCGCGCCGCGGCAGCCGCAGCGAGAAGGCCGCGGCGAACAGCACCATCGCCACATAGAGCAGGGGCTGCGACAGCAGCGACTGGTAATGCAGACGGTGGCGGACCGCCGGAAAACCGGTGGCCTCCAGCGTGCGGATGAACTGCGGCAGATCCCAGAAGGAGATCGTCTCCGGCGCGGCGAAGCTTTCCTCGATGGTGGTCCGGTTCAGCTCCGTCGGGATGACGTAGGTCGGGACCGTCTCCGACTCCTTCTTGCCGAGGTTGATCGTCGCGTCCTGCAATTCCCACTTCCGGTCGCGCAGCACGGCGCGCGGCGCGTCCACCCGCCCGATGTAGGTCATGTTGGTGTCGAAGCGCAGGACGATCACCTGGCTCATCTCGAAGGTCAGCGGGTTCACACCGTCGGCGTGGATGAAATACTGCTCCCCCGCCTCCTGCTGGCGCAGCCACAGGCCGCTGCGCGAGACGTCGAAGCTGCTCGACTTCAGCTTCAGATAGCGGTCCTGAAGCTGGTTGTACTTGGCGATGAAGACCGCGCCGACCGGGTTGATCATCGTCACCTTGACGGCACCGATCATCAGCGCGGCGATCAGCACCGGGGTCAGGAACTGCCACGCCGACACGCCGACCGCGCGGGCCACCACCAGCTCCGCGCTGCGCGTCAGCCGCCAGAAGGTGAACATGCCGCTGAACAGGATCACGAAGGGAAAGATCTGCTGGCCGATCTCCGGCAGCTTCAGCAGGGCCATGCGCAGGACCAGCCAGAAGGTGATGTCCGGCTTGGTCCCGGCGCGGCGCAGCAGTTCCACGACGTCGAGCAGCAGGATGATCGACAGCAGGATGCCGAGCAGCAGCAGGAACCAGGTGACGAACTGGCGCCCGATGTAGCGCGACAGCGTGGCGGATGAATACATGGGCTCCGGCCTCCCCGGCCGATCGACGGGCGGTACGCGGCGCGCCGGAGGCTTCCACCACGGCGTGCCGGGGCTATGTACTGCGGACGGGCGCGGGAAACAACCGGTCCGCGCCTTGACAGGGCGCACGGGAAGGTCTTTATCCCAGGGTGGTTGCGGATCGATCCCACCCGCCCCGGCGCCCGCGCGCCGGCCGTCCCAGCCGAGAGGAGCCCGAGAGGAGCCGATGAAGTTCGCCTTTGCGAAGCCCGCGCTGCCCAAGTCCGGCACCGTCGCCGTCACCGTCGCCACCGATCGCGCGCTCGGCGCCGCGGGGCGGGATCTCGACCAGAAGACGGGCGGCACGCTGTCCCGCGCCATGAAGGCCAGCCGCTTCACCGGCAAGAAGGAGGAGACGCTGGCCATCCTCGCCCCCGCCGGGGTCGAGTTCGACCGCGTCCTCCTGGTCGGCGTCGGCAAGGGGGAGGATCTATCCGAGGCCGCCCTCCAGGCCGTCGGCGGCGCCATCGTCGCCGCCCTGGACAAGTCCGGCGAGGCGGAGGTCTCCGTCCTGCTCGACCTGCCGGACGGCGGCACCGTGGCCCCCGACGCCGCGGCGGCGGAACTCGCCTTCGGCGCGCAGCTCCGCTCCTACCGCTTCGACAAGTACCGGACGACCGAGAAGAAGGAGGCCAAGCCCTCCCTCAAGAAGATCATCGTCCTGACCGCGGAGCCGGACGCCGCCAAGCGCGCCTATGGCCGCCTGGAGCCGCTGGCCGAGGCCGTCGCCTACACCCGTGATCTGGTGTCGGAGCCGGCCAACGTCCTGAATCCGGAAAGCCTCGCCGACCGCTGCCGGGACCTGACCGACGTCGGCCTGCAGGTCGAGGTGCTGGACCTCAAGAAGCTGAGGAAGCTCGGCATGGGCGCGCTGATCGGCGTCGCCCAGGGCAGCGCCTTCGAGCCGCGCGTTGTCGTGATGCGCTGGGACGGCGCCCCCGACGCCGAGGACCGCCGCCCGCTCGCCTTCATCGGCAAGGGCGTCACCTTCGACACCGGCGGCATCTCCATCAAGCCCGCCGCCGGGATGGAGGACATGAAGTGGGACATGGGCGGGGCCGCGGTGGTCATCGGCACCATGCGCGCGCTGGCCGCCCGCAAGGCGAAGGTCAACGCCGTCGGCATCGTCGGCCTGGTCGAGAACATGCCGTCCGGCACCGCGCAGCGGCCCGGCGACGTGGTGACCTCGCTGTCCGGCCAGACCATCGAGGTGATCAACACCGACGCCGAAGGCCGCCTCGTCCTGGCCGACTGCCTGACTTACGCGCAGGAGACCTTCAAGCCGCGCCTGCTGGTGGACCTCGCCACGCTGACCGGTGCGGTCATCATCGCGCTGGGCCATGAGCACGCCGGCCTGTTCGCCAACGACGACTGGCTGGCCGAGAACCTTCTGGCCGCCGGCAAGTCGGTGGGCGAGCCGCTGTGGCGCTTGCCGATGGGCGACGCCTACGACAAGGACATCAACTCCGACATCGCCGACATGAAGAACGTCGGGTCGGGCCGCGGGGCCGGCAGCATCGTCGGCGCGCAGTTCCTCAAGCGCTTCGTCGAGGACCTGCCCTGGGCGCACATCGACATCGCCGGCGTCGCCTGGTCGAAGAAGGACACGGCCATCGTGCCGAAGGGCGGCACCGCCTTCGGCGTCCGCCTGCTCGACCGCTTCGTGGCGAACTATCATGAGAGCAAGTAAGGTTTAGCCCTCTCCCCTCCGGGAAGAGGGTGGCCCGTAGGGCCGGTGAGGGGGTTGCGCTTTTGCCGAATGCACCGACACGCATATCCCCCTCACCCCAACCCTCTCCCCAGACGGGAGAGGGGCATCTCGACGATGAGGCCATGACCGAGGTCCGTTTCTATCACCTCCAGCGGCGCACGCTCGAACAGGCGTTGCCGAAGATTCTGGAAAAGGTCCTGGAGCGCGGTTGGCGCGCCGTCGTCCTGGCCGGCTCGCCGGAGCGGGTGGACGCGCTCAATCAACATTTGTGGACCTACGACCCTTCCTCCTTCCTGCCGCACGGCGCGTCCCGCGACGGCTTCGCCGCCGAACAGCCGGTCTGGCTGACCGCCGAGGAGGAGAACCCCAACGGGGCCACCGTCCTGGTTCTGGTGGACGGGGTGACCAGCGACGCGATGGGCTCCTTCAACCTCGTCTGCGACCTGTTCGACGGAAACGACGGCGACGCGGTGCTCGCTGCCAGGGACCGTTGGAAGATCTGCAAATCCGCCGGACACGCCCTCACCTACTGGCAGCAAAACGACCGCGGCGGTTGGGAAAAGCGCGCCTGAAACCAAGGACTGTTATAGGTTTTAAAGAATTCTTCGAGTGATACCGCTAACGCGACGTAATATTGCATTCCTTTGTCACCACCGGTCTTGACGGGCCTCCTGTGCGCAAGGTTAATCTAAAACCCGTAAAATCCCGCGGGGCGGCGCACAGGTGGAGGGCAGCATGCAAAGGTGCGTCGGACCGGCAGCGGCGGCACCGCCATGACCCGCAGCGCTCTCGACCCGACGCTCGCTCGCGACGTCAAGGACGCCGCCATTCTGATTGTCGACGACAACGCGTCGAACGTCGATCTGGTGCGCGACATCCTGACCCACGAGGGCTACACCGCCGTGCGGGGGGAAACCGACCCCCGGCGGGTTCCCGCGCTCTGCGAGGCGCAGCGCTTCGACCTTCTCCTCATCGACATCCGCATGCCGCACATGAGCGGCTTCGATCTGATGGAGCGCGTCAACACCCTGTACAGCGACGATTACGTGCCCATCCTGGTGCTGACCGCCCACACCGACCAGGAGACGCGGCGGCGCTCGCTGGAGCTGGGGGCCAATGACTTCCTCACCAAGCCCTTCATCGCCTGGGAGCTGCTGCACCGCGTGCGCAGCGTGCTGGAAATCCGCAAGCTCTACCAGCGCGCCGCCGAGCAGAACCGCGGGTTGGAGCGCCGCGTGTCAGAGCGCACGGCGGAACTCAGCACCGCCCTGGAGGCGGCACGGCAGGCCGACCGGGCCAAGCTCGACTTCCTCTCGGTGACCAGCCACGAGTTGCGGACCCCTCTGAACGCCATCATCGGCTTTGCCGAGGTGCTGTCCAGCGAGGCGCACGGGCCGCTCGGCCACGACGACTACATGGACTATGTCCGGCTCATCGAGGAGAGCGGCAAGGCGCTGCTCGGCATGGTCAACAACATCCTGGACTTCACGCGGGGGTCCGGCGGCATCGACCTTGCCGAGTCGACCATCGACCTGCCCGGCCTGCTGATCCAATGCATCGATCTGCTCGGCGCCAAGGCGCAGGCCAAGTCACAGACCATCACGCTTCAGCCGGGACCGCCCGTCACGCTGCGTGCCGACCAGCGCCGCTTGGCGGAGATGATCGTCCATCTGCTGGACAACGCGGTGAAGTTCGGTCACCGGGGCGGGCGGGTCTCGCTGCGGATCGCCCTGCAGAGCGGGATGGTCGCCGTCGCCGTCGCCGACGACGGCCCCGGAATTCCGCCGGACATCGTCGACCACGTCTTCAGCCCGTTCATCCAGGGCGAACGTTCGCTCGTGCGCCAGCACGAGGGCATCGGGCTCGGCCTGCCCATCGTCCGCCGCTTCGCCGAACTGCACGGCGGTCGCGTGGAGTTGGACAGCGCACCGGGGCACGGCACGACGGTGACCATCCTCCTGCCCGCCGCCCGCCTGACGGCCCCGCCCATCGCCGGCCTCAGGGAATTTCGGGCGTTCTAAAAGTGTCCCCGGTTCCGGATGGGTTGAGCCCCGGCATCGGACGGGTCATTCGGCGAGGCTGGGCTCTTCCAACGGTCCGATCCCAGCCTCGGCAGGGGTGGCCGGAGCGGATTCCGGCAACCCGAGGAACAGGGCGGCCAGCGCGATCAGGGCCATCGCCCCAGCCGTGAGGAAGGCGGCGGAATAGCCGAAACGATCCACGATCACGCCGGTGACGAAGCCGCTGGTCGCGGCCCCCACGCCCTGCATCGTGGCGACCGCCCCGAAGGCAAGGTTGTAGCGCCCGGTTCCGCGCATCAGATCGGCGATTACCAGCGGCGTCAGGGCTGTGAAGATCCCGGCGCCCACCCCGTCCAGAAGCTGGACGCCAATCAGCCAGGCGCTGTTGTCCGACAGGGTGTAGAGGACGGCCCGCAGGGGCAGGATGGCGAAGCCGACCAGCAGGATCGGCTTGCGGCCCAGACGGTCGGCCGTCCGCCCGACCAGAATGGCGATGGGAAGCATGACGAGCTGGGCGGCGATGATGCAGGACGACATCATGACCGTCGCCCATTCCGGGTGCGCCGCGGCCAGCTTCTGCCCGACCAGCGGCAGCAGGGGCGCGTTGGCGAAATGGAACAGCAAGGCGCAACTGCCGAAGATCAGCAACGGCCGGCAATGGACCAGGATGCCCATGCCGCAAACCTTCTCCCCGTCGGCCGCTCCGCCTTCCGACCCGCCGCCTGCCGGCGCCTCCACCCCGCGGGCTCGGCGCTGGTCGATGGCGGAGGCCGGGATCGACAAGACGGCGATTGATGACAGGACCGCAAACACCGGCACCAGCAGAAAGACCGCCTGCTGGGAGAACAGCCAGCCGACCAGCCCGGCGAGCGCCGCCACGCCGACGTTGCCCGCATGGTCGAAAGCGGCGTTGCGCCCCATCCGCCGGGCGAGCATGCGCTGCGGGACGAGGCCGAGGGTCAGGGCCGCCACCGCCGGACCGAACACGTCCCCGACCACCGCGATCAACGTGTTCGCGATCAGGACCGGCCAGAAGTTGGGGAACAGGTAGATGCACAGCGCCCCCGCGCCGAGCACGGCCAGCGCCAGGACGATGGCCTCGCGCTTGCGGTGGGTGGAGTCGATGGCCGCCCCGATGGGCGTCTGCACGGCAAGCCCGAGCCAGCCGGCCAGACTGGTCACCAGCCCGACCTCAGACTGGCTCCAATGCTGCTGGGTCACCAGAAAGACGTTGAGATAAGGGCCGAGCGCCCCACGCACGTCCGCCAGCAGGAAGTTCACGGCGTCCAGCGACGCCGGCCGGAAGCTGTGACCGGATTCATCCGGAACCACCGCCTCCCGTCCCTTGCTCTCATCGGGCAACCGCGTTCCCCCTTCCAAGGTTCTGGCAGGAAAGACCGCGGCCAGACGCAAAGGTTAGGAACAGCGGGCATCAAAAAATGGCACCGTGAGGCAGGCTGCTCAAGGTGATCGTGAGGGCGTGCTCAGATCACGTCAAAGCCTTATCAAATGATGAGCTGCCAACCCCGTTTGATACCGCAACCGAAAACTGCAGGCCGAGCAATTTTCGAAGGCTCCAGCGTTAATTCGTTTCCTCGCGCATGAGGTCGCCCAGCTTGTCGAGCAGGTAATCCAAATCCTCCGCCGCCAGATCCTCGTACTGGGTCAGGATGCGCTCGATCACCCGACGGCGGTGGCGTTCGATGTCGTGCGCCTCGCCGTCGTAGGGGGTCTCTTTCAGCACGTCCAAGGCGATCCGGCAGGCGGGCAGCAGGGCCGGCGGCTGCTTGGCCTTGTCGTAGATTGACTTCAGACCCAGCCGCCCAGCGTCGTGGATCAGCAGACGGGCGTTGGTCAGAGGCACGTTGGCCAGATGGGACAGCGCCGTCTCGAAGAAGGCGCTGTCGCCCATACACAGCGCCCGCACCAACAGCGACGGGGTCAGGCGGCCGCTGCGCGACAGCTGCGCGACCAGCCGCTCCAGCGCGCCCTCGTCGCTTTCTCCGGAGAAGAGGGCGACCGTGGCGCGCTCGCGGCTTTGCAGGATCAGGTCGGCAGCGACCTTGGCCGGGAGATCGTGGTTGGCCACCAAATGCTGTTGCAGCTTTTCCGACACCACGGCGACCAGCCGCTCGGCGATGGTGATCGGCAGGCGGACACGCTGGACCAGCGGTTCCTGCACGGTTTCGCTGTCGGCGAAGCGTTCGATGACACGGCCGAGCGTGCGCTCGCCGAGATCCGCGCTCTCGTTGGCGACCAGCACCGCCACAGCCCCTTCCGATGCGGTGTCGATCAGCGCGTCGGCGACGCTGGCCGACAGGGCCGGGCGCTGCGCGATGGCGGTGTGCTTGGCGTCGGTGCCGGTCCGCACCAGTTCGACGAGGTCGGCGTCGGTCAGCACCGTGGAGACGCTGAGCACCGGGATCGCCACGGCCTCCACGTCGCGGGCCAGCATCAGCGCGACGTCGCGCGGCAGCGCCGGGTTGGCCTTCAGGTTCTCGGCCAGCGACTGGCGCACGCGCACCACGGCGTCGCGCGCCATGAAACGGATGATGTCCTCGGCGAGCCGGCGCTCGCCGTCCGTCAAGGTGGCGGCGGAGAATTGCTTGGCAACCTTGACCGCCAGTTCGGAACGGCTGTTCGGCGACGGGTCCGACAGCAGTCTGGACACGTCGTCCTTGGTGAGTTGGTCGCTCATGGGTCCCGGACCCTTTCCTGCCCTGCTTCGCCTCCCGCGCTTCGGATTCATGCATCAGCGGGAGCGAATGTATTCAGGTCATGATCGGACCAAAGCATTGAACCTTTGTTAACGACGATTGCCGGGAGCGGGCCGGCCCCGGCCGCCTCTCACCAGCCGCCGTGGCGGTGCCCGCCGTGCGGTTTGTGGTGACGGGGGCCGCCATGATGACCACTGCGATGGCCGCCATAGTAGGGGCGGCCATACACCACGGGCGGCGGCCCATAATGGCGGTACAGCGGGCGCTCGTAATAGCCGTACCCATAGGAACGGTGTCCATAGCCATAGACGGGTCCGGGTGTCCCGGCGGCGACGTAGCAGCCGGACAGGAGAAGGGCGGTGAAGGACAGAAGAGACAGCGAGCGGAGCGTCGTCATTGGCGTTCCTGTGCCAGGGGTCGCGGCCCGGCGAGCGGGCCGTACTGGCAGGATGAACGCCTGGAAGGGGGATATTATTCCCGAAGTGGTTCCGCCCTTTCCCGTCAGCGCCGTCCCCGCCGCCCCTGTTTCTTCGGCGCGCCCTCGGGAATGCCGCGGCCCTGGCGGGCGGAACTGATGCCGATGCTGCCCGGCTGCTCCAGCCCGAGGTCCATCGCCTCCAACCGGCGGAGTTCGTCGCGCAGGCGGGCGGCCTCCTCGAACTCCAGGTCGGCGGCCGCAGCCTTCATGCGCTTCTCCATGTCGGCCATTACGGACTTCAGGTTGTGGCCGACCAGTTCCGACGCGTTCAGGCCGGTCTTCACGGTGACGTGGTCGCCGCGCTCGTAGACGCTCTCCAGGATGTCGCCGATGGCCTTTTTCACGGATTCCGGCGTGATGCCGTGCTCCAGATTGTAAGCCCGCTGCCTCTCGCGGCGGCGCGCCGTCTCGTCGATGGCGTACTGCATGCTGCCGGTGATCCTGTCGGCGTAGAGGATCGCCCGCCCCTCAATGTTGCGGGCGGCGCGGCCGATGGTCTGGATCAGCGAGGTCTTGGAGCGCAGATAGCCCTCCTTGTCGGCGTCCAGAATGGCGACCAGCGAGCATTCCGGGATGTCCAGCCCCTCACGCAGCAGGTTGATGCCGACCAGCACGTCGTAGGCGCCGAGCCGCAGGTCGCGGATGATCTCGATGCGCTCCAGCGTCTCCACGTCGGAGTGGATGTAGCGCACGCGCAGCCCCGCCTCGTGCATGTATTCGGTCAGCGCCTCGGCCATCTTCTTGGTCAGGGTTGTGACCAGCACGCGGTTGCCCTTCGCCACCACCTCCTTGCACTCGTGGATCAGGTCGTCCACCTGCGTCTCGGTGGGGCGGATGATCACCTCCGGGTCGATCAGGCCGGTCGGGCGGACCACCTGCTCGGCGAAGACGCCGCCGGTACGCTCCATCTCCCAGGGGCCGGGAGTGGCCGAGACGAAGACCGTCTGCGGGCGCATGCCTTCCCACTCCTCGAACTTCAGCGGGCGGTTGTCCATGGCGCTGGGCAGGCGGAAGCCGTATTCGGACAGCGTCTCCTTGCGCATCCGGTCGCCGCGGTACATGCCGCCGATCTGCGGCACCATGACGTGGCTTTCGTCCACGATCAGCAGCGCGTCGCCCGGCAGATACTCGAACAGCGTCGGCGGCGGCTCGCCCGCCGCGCGGCCGGTCAGGTAGCGGGAATAGTTCTCGATGCCGGCGCAGGCGCCGGTGGCCGCCATCATCTCGATGTCGAAGGTCGTGCGCTGCTCCAGCCGCTGCGCCTCCAGCAGCTTGCCCTGGGCGTTGAACTCCTCCAGCCGGAGCTTCAGCTCGCGCTTGATCTGCTCGATGGCCTGATTGAGCGTCGGCTTGGGCGTCACATAGTGGCTGTTGGGATAGATACGCACGGCTTCCAGCGAGGCGATCTTCTCGCCGGTCAGCGGATCGATCTCATGGATGCCCTCGATCTCGTCGCCGAACAGCGAGATGCGCCAGGCGCGGTCCTCCATGTGGGCGGGGAACAGCTCCACGGTGTCGCCGCGCACCCGGAACAAGCCGCGCCCGAAGGCCGCATCGTTGCGTTTGTACTGAAGCTCGGTCAGCTTGCGCAGCAGGTCGGGCTGGGCGACGACCTGGCCCTTGCGCAGATCGACGGTCATCTCCGAATAGGTCTCGACCGAACCGATGCCGTAGATGCAGGACACCGACGCCACGATGATGACGTCGTCCCTTTCCAGCAGCGCCCGCGTCGCCGAGTGGCGCATCCGGTCGATCTGCTCGTTGATCGAGGATTCCTTCTCGATGAAGGTGTCGGTGCGCGGAACGTAGGCTTCCGGTTGATAGTAGTCGTAGTAGGAGACGAAGTATTCCACCGCGTTGTTCGGGAAGAAGGACTTCATCTCTCCGTAGAGCTGCGCCGCCAGCGTCTTGTTCGGGGCGAGCACCAGGGTGGGGCGCTGGACGTGCTGGATGACGTGCGCCATGGTGAAGGTCTTGCCGGACCCCGTGACGCCGAGCAGCACCTGATCCTTCTCGCCGGCGCGCAGCCCCTCGGTCAGTTCCCCGATGGCGCACGGCTGGTCGCCGGAGGGCTTGAACTCCGACACCAGTTCGAACTTCTTGCCCGCCTCCAGCTTGGGCAGGGACTTCTGCGGGAGGGCAGTCAGGACGGGATGGGACATGCGGGTGCGCTCGCGCCAGGGGTACGGAACGGGAACCGAGTATATGGCCCACCCCACCCCCGCTGTCGAGCGTGGGCTTGTCCGGAGTGCCTGCTCGCGCTTCCCCCTCCCTTTCTTTCCCTCCCCCGCTTTTAGCGGACCCATGGTCCGCCTACCGCGTCAGCGCAAAGCTTTGGTTTGCGCGAGAACTGCGCAGGGGAGGGAAAGAGGGGCGTTCCTTACCCGCGCACCAGCGCGTCGTAGTCCTTCACCAGCGTCTCGCAGACGCGGCCCGGCGTGAAGCGGTAATCGCCGATCTGGCCGACCGGGGTCACTTCCGCGGCGGTGCCGGTCAGGAAGACCTCCTGGGTGTTCGCCAGTTCGTCGGGCTGGATGTGGCGTTCGATCACCTCGATGCCGCGGGCCTTGGCGAGGTCGATCACCGTACGGCGGGTGATGCCGTCCAGGAAGCAGTCGGGCTTCGGCGTGTGGATCTTGCCGTCCATCACCAGGAACAGGTTCGCCCCGGTCGCCTCGGCCAGATAGCCGCGGTAGTCGAGCATCAGCGCGTCCTGATAGCCCTCGGCCTCGGCCGCGTGCTTGGACAGCGTGCAGATCATGTAGAGGCCCGCCGCCTTCGACGCGGTGGGGGCGGTGTCCGGGGCCGGGCGGCGCCAGGGCGCCCAGGTCAGCTTGATGCCGGCCATCTTCGCCTCGGGGCTGAAATAGCTCGGCCACTGCCAGACGGCGATGGCGACGTGGATGCGGCTGGCCTGCGCCGCCACGCCCATCATCTCGCTGCCGCGCCACGCCACCGGGCGGACATAGGCGTCGGTGAAGCCCATCGCCTTCACCGTCTCGTTGGTCGCCGCGTCGATCTCCGCCACCGAATAGGGAAGTTCGAAGCCCAGGATGCGGGCCGAGGCAGCCAGACGCTCGCTGTGCTCGGTCAGCTTGAACACCGTGCCGTTGTAGACGCGCTCGCCTTCGAACACGCAGCTCGCATAGTGCAGGCCGTGCGACAGGACGTGCAGATTCGCGTCGCGCCACGGCACCAGCGCGCCGTCGTACCAGATCACGCCGTCGCGGTCGTCGAAGGGAAGGATGGACATGGCGGCTCCCACCTTGGTCTTTGGCCCGTTGCTCGGGACTTGGAATGGAATTGTCGAAAGCCGCGCTTGTCTCGCGGCCTTTGTTCGTTTATGTCTGGCTTATTGACCCATTTGTAACGAATCGCACCGATCACGTCAACATGGCTGACATAAAAGCGGGCGTGAACCAGCTTTTCCTGCGCGAAGAGGAACTTCGCACGGGCATGGAGCTGCTGTTCTACGCCTACCGGGAATTCACCGCGGAGCCGGACGAGATCCTGGCGCAGATCGGCTTCGGCCGGGCGCACCACCGCGTCATCTACTTCGTCGGGCGCTACCCGAAGATCACCGTGTCGGAGCTTCTGGCGATCCTGAAGATCACCAAGCAGAGCCTGTCGCGCGTGTTGGGGGAACTGGTCCGGCAGGAATTCATCCAGCAGCAGACGGGCGTGCGGGACCGGCGGCAGCGTCTGCTGGAACTGACCGAAAAGGGCGTGGAGCTGGAACGCCAGCTCTCCGAAACGCAGCGGCAGCGGATCGCCCGCGCCTACCGCATGGCGGGGGCGGAGGCCGTGGAGGGCTTCCGCAAGGTGATGCTGGGCATGATGGACGAAGAGGACCGGGTGAAGTTCGCTCCTCCGGTGCCGGCCCGGCTCGCCGCCGTGAAGCGGTAGGAACCGGGCCGGAAAGCCGGTCGGGCCAAGCCTTCGGTCAGCTGTCCTTGGCCGGGGTCGCTTCCGTGGTGGCGGCGGCAGGAGCCGCATCCGCCGGCGGGGTGCCGGCGGCGCCCTCCGCCCCTTCCTTGCCCGCGGCGTTCGCGGCGCCGCGGCGGCGGAAGGACGTGCGCTTGTACACCACGCTGTCCGAGGACCCCGGCGGGCACTGAACGATTTTACCCCCCTTCGCAAGAAACTCGCGGGTCATGGAGTCGAGATCATTCCGATCCGCGCTGCGGTTATCGGATGCCATGCATGCCTCCTGTGATCGTCATCGTGCCCCATGGCACCATCCGGGCGGTCCCGGTGGTCCATGGAGCATGCGTTTCTTTTGTGAAGCGGCTGTTACAGGATTGGGGGCAACCGGCCCCTGAAGAGCGGCTCCGACAAAAATCGGAGCTGAAAATCACGCTTCCTTCAGGTTGGCCGCGGCGCTCTTGCCCTTCTTGGGGTCGCGCTGGAGTTCGTAGGACAGCTTCTGGCCTTCATGAATGTTGATGCCCGACCGCTCAACGGCGGAGATGTGGACGAACACGTCGGCCGTCCCGTCATCCGGCTGGATGAAGCCGTAGCCCTTGGTGGTGTTGAACCATTTCACGGTTCCAGTAGCCATCTGGTAGTTCCTTGAACGAGGTTTCCCATGGCGCTCGTGCCACGGGTTCACATCAAATCACCGAGGGGAAGGACCAGACGCAGCGATCTGCAAGCGGACCGTAGACCCAAAGAAATTCGACTCTTTTCATGTGGGGATCGCAAGGCCGTGATGCAACCCGAACCCTTCGGGCAAAGCCCTGCGCACTTGCTTCGACTCACGACTCTTGCCTCGTTCGTCGGTGTCGTCCCTGCCCTTCGGCAGAGTTGTCCCCGGCTTGTTGCTTAGCCCATGATTTTGGCAACCCGATTCTTTTGTCTTAGCTTTCCTGAAGGAGCCGGCTGCATGCAGCGTGCCCATCTCGTGGCCGCGTTCCTGACCTTTGCCGCCCTGTGCGTCGGCGTGTCCGCCCTGTCGGTGTCCCGCGACCGCCACGCCACGCTGGAACAGGCCCGCCGGGAGTTCGCCGCCACCGCCCATCTGCTGGACGAGCACGCCAGCCGCGCCATCGAAGCCGGGGACGCCCAGTTGCGCATGCTGCTGGACGCGCTGGAGCGGTGGGACCGCCACGACCGCGCCGAAGGGCAGCGCATCCAGGCGGTGATGCGCGCCCGCGCGGAGCGCCTGCCGCAGATCAACGGCGTCTGGGTGCTCGACGCGCGGGGGCGGCTGATTCTGGACAGCGCGGAGCACCCTCCCCCTCCCCGCGACCTGTCGGATCGGGACTATGCCCAAGCCCATCTGGACTCCACGCGGGGACCGCCGCCGGGCCTGCATGTCGGGTCTCACCTGCCCGGCTCCGGCGTCATCCAGGGACGCTTCACCATCAGCCGCGCCCTGCGCGACGAAGAAGGAACCCTCCAGGCGATCGCGGTGGCGGGCATCCAGAACACCTATTTCTCGCAGATGTACGGCGAGGCCGGATGGGGCGAGGGGGCGCGTCTGGCCCTGTTCACCAGCGGCAAGGAGAAGCTCGCGGAATGGCCGCCGGACAGCGCCGTCGAGCCCCCCACCACCGCTTGGCCCCAGCCCTGGGACCCGCCGGACGGCCCGGCGATCATCGAGGGCACGCAGATCACCGCCGCGCGAATGCTGACCGGTTTCCCGATCGTCGTGGTGGCGAGCCGCCCCCTGGCCGAAGTGCTGGCCCCCTGGCGGGAACGCGCCCTGTGGACCACGGCGGTCAGCGGCGGCATCCTGACCGGGGCGTTGGTGCTGTTCGTCTTCGCCCTGGCCGGTGCCCGGCGGGAGGACGCGGTCCGGGCGGAGCTTCTGCGCGCCAACCAGAGCCTTGACGACCGCGTCCGCCAACGTACGGCGGACCTGGAGAAGGCCCTGCGCAGCGCGGAGATGGCCAGCCTCGCCAAGATGAAGGTGCTGGCGACCGTCAGCCACGACCTGCGCCAACCTCTGCAAGGCCTCGCCGCGTTCCACGAGCTGCTGCTGCAGGAGGCGCCGAACCCGACGCTCCAGCAATTGGGCGCCATGGCCTCGGCGTCGCTCCAGGCCGGGCAGCGTCTGCTCGACGATCTGCTGACCCTGTCGCGGCTGGAGGCCGGCGTGGTGCCGGTGGAGGTCAGTGCCTTCCCGCTCGCCCCGCTGCTCGACCAGCTCGCCGCTGAGTTGCGGGGGGAGGCCGAGGGCAAGGGCCTGCGGCTGATCGTGATGCCCACCACCGCCTGGGTGCTCAGCGACCCCACGCGGTTGCAGCCGATCCTGCGCAACCTGCTCTCCAACGCCGTCAAGTACACGGCGCGCGGCGGGGTGATCGTCGGGGCGCGGCGGCGCGGCGACGGCTTGCGGGTGGAAATATGGGACAGCGGCCAAGGAATCGCCGCCGCCGAGCTGGGCACGATCTGGGAGGAGTTCTACCAGATCGGCAACCCCGCCCGTGACGGGTCGCGCGGCGCCGGCCTCGGCCTGTCCATCGTCGAGCGCACCGCCCGCCTGCTTGGGCACCCGCTGGAGGTCCGGTCGCGGGTCGGCCGCGGCTCGGTCTTCACGGTCACCCTGCCCCGCGTTCCGCCCCCTGCGGTCCCGACGCCGATGGCGGTTGCACGGTCGGCGGACCCCGCCCCCCTGGCTCGCGCCGCCGAGTCCTCTCCCGGCCGTCTGGCCGGACGGCGGGTGCTGGTGGTCGAGGACGATCCGCTGCAGCGCAGTTCCCTGACACTGCTGCTGGAGCAGGCCGGAGCGGGAGTGATGGCGGCGGAGAGTTTCGATTCCGCCCTTGCCGCCGCGCAGGCCACGCTTCAGGCGCCTTCGGCGATCCTCAGCGACTACCGGCTGCCCGGCGGCACCGACGGGTTGAGCGGCATCCAGACCCTTCGCGGGGTGCTGGGACGGGAGGTTCCGGCCATCCTGCTGACCGGGGAACTGTCCGCCGACCTCGTGCGCGCCGCCAAGGACGCGGGCTGCCTCGTGCTGACCAAGCCCGCGGCGCCCAACCGCATCCTGTCCACCCTGGCGGAGCTGACCGCGGGCGCCGATGCTGCGGCTTGATACGGGACCTGATGCGTGGTCTGGCCGGCGCCGCTTCTCTTGGTGCGGGGGTGCGGTTGCGCTACAGTCGCGCCATGACCGAAGAAGACCAGCCCCACATCCTGGTCGTCGATGACGACACCCGCCTGCGCGAGCTGCTGCGCAAGTATCTCGCCGGCAACGGCTTCCTGGTGGCCACCGCGAAGGACGCCGCGGAGGCGCGGGCCAAGCTGGCCGGGCTCGCCTTCGACCTGCTGGTCCTCGACATCATGATGCCGGGCGAGACCGGGCTGGAGCTGACCGAATCGCTGCGGCGGGAGCGCGACCTGCCCATCCTGCTGCTGACCGCGCGGGGTGAGCCGGACGACCGCATCGCCGGGCTGGAGGCCGGGGCCGACGACTACCTCGCCAAGCCGTTCAACCCGCGCGAGCTGCTGCTGCGCATCAACTCGATCCTGCGCCGTCAGGCCAGCCGCCCGGCCGACCCGGTGCCGCCTCAGCCGGTTAAGCTCGGCCCGATGATCTACCTGCCCGATCGCGACGAGTTGCGGGCGGGCGAGGAGGTGGTCCGGCTGACCACCGCGGAGGCCGGGCTGCTGCGCGTGCTCGCCGCCTCTCCCGGCACCATCTTCTCGCGTGAGGAGTTGACGGAGCGCAGCAAGGTCGCCGGCAACGCCCGCACCATCGACGTGCAGGTGACCCGGCTGCGCCGCAAGATCGAACCCGACCCGCGGGAGCCGCGCTACCTCCACACGGTGCGCGGCGAGGGTTATGTGTTGAGGCCGGACCCGTAACGGGGGCCGCCGGAGCACCCAGAGGACCCAGAGCACTAGGACCAGGACCATGACCACCGACACCGCCGCCGCACCGATGCCGATGCCGATGCCGCGCCGCGAGCAGACGGGGCTGCTGAAGCGGTTCCTGCCGCGGACGCTGTTCGGCCGCTCGCTGCTGATCATCGTGACGCCGGTCATCCTGGCCCAGGCGGTGGCCACCTGGATCTTCTACGACCGCCACTGGGACACCATGACGAACCGGCTGGCCTTCGCGGTGGCCGGCGACATCGCCATGGTCATCGGCATGCTGGAGCACGACCCGACCCCGGAGGGGCGCAACTGGACGCTGGCCGCCACCGCGCGCAGCACCGACCTGATCGTGACGCTGGAGCCCGGCAGCACCCTGCCCGACCACCCGCCGAAGCTGCGCGGCATGCTGGAGAACACGCTCAGCAAGGCGCTGCACGAGCGGGTGCGGCGACCCTTCGCCATCAACACCCGCATCACCCGCGAATGGTACGAGATCCGCGTGCAGATGCCGGACGGCGTGCTGTCGGTGATGTCGCCGGAACGCCGCCTGTTCAGCCCGACCAGCTACATCTTCATCCTGTGGATGGTCGGTTCGGCCCTGGTGCTGTTCACCGTCGCCATCATCTTCATGCGCAACCAGATCCGCCCCATTAAGCGCTTGGCCGCCGCGGCGGACGCGCTGGGCAAGGGCCGCGACGTGCGCAACTTCAAGCCGGAGGGAGCGACCGAGGTGCGGCAGGCCGCCGTCGCCTTCCTGCGCATGCGCGAGCGCATCCACCGTCAGATCACCCAGCGGACGGAGATGCTGGCCGGCGTCAGCCACGACCTGCGCACGCCGCTGACCCGCATGAAGCTGGCGCTGGACATGATCGGCGACGGGCCGGAGGTCGAGGAGCTGCTGACCGACGTGACCGAGATGGAGACGATGATCGAGGGCTATCTGGCCTTCGCCCGCGGCGAGGGCACGGAGGCCGTTCAGCCGACCGACCTGACCCGCATCCTGAACGAGGTGGTCTCCGGCGTCCGTCGCGAGGGGGCGGAGGTGGCCCTGGCGGCGCCGGACGGGCTGACCCTGCCGCTGCGCCCCAACGCGACCCGCCGCTGCCTCGCCAACCTGCTGTCCAACGCGCGGCGCCACGGCGACCGCATCTGGGTGCGGGCGGAGCGGGAGCACGGCTTCATCAACATCCTGGTGGACGACGACGGGCCGGGAATCCCGCAGGTTTCCCGCGACGACGTGTTCAAACCCTTCTTCCGGCTGGACAGCTCCCGCAACCAGGCGACCGGCGGGGCCGGGCTGGGGCTGACCATCGCCCGCGATGTCGCCCGCAGCCACGGCGGCGACATCACGCTCAGCGACAGCCCCTACGGCGGCCTGCGCGTGCTGATCCGACTGCCGGTGTGAACCTCTGAAGGACGCCACCATGGCCGTCAGCCCCGACGACTACCGCCTCATGGACGTTCTGCAAGGCGGGCGCTGCTTCTATTGCGGGGAGCCGGTGGGAGCCAAGGCGACCTTCGACCATCTGATCCCGCTGGCCTATGGCGGCCTCGACGCGGCGCCGAACGTCGTGCTGGCGCACCGCCGCTGCAACCAGCGCAAGGCCGACCGCCTGCCGACGCCGGAGGAGATCGACCGCTTCGTCACCGAGCGCCGCCGCAGCCGGTTGGGCGTCTGGCCGCCCCTGCTGGCGCTGCGGGACGCCGAACCGGGCGACGAGTGGATCACCGTCGCCCGCGCCATCGCCGGGCGGTGAGCGCCGGGCGGTGAGCGCCGGCCCTCCTGAGCCCTCTTGACGGCGGCCCCGCCTTCTGGCCCGATCACTGGAACGATAAACAAGGTTAATTCGGGAGCGTTCGATGGCGGATCGGTACGACGTCGTGAT
>NZ_JAUQTX010000132.1:0-18755 GCF_059803775.1 Azospirillum sp. UFLA03-27
TCTCTCTAATATCTTCACGATCTCGGATCGGCTTTTAGTCAGGCCGGGAATGCGGAACGCCAAGAAGTCTTCACGGGAGAGCGATAGGTTCGTAGTGCCAATCGCCCTTGCGCGACAATAAGAACGGTATTCTGGTGTCCGAAGGCACCAGTAGAGATACTGCATATTTGTATTATTGCTGCGAGGGATAAGTTTGAGAGTATCTTGCGTAAGGCGCCCCAGATCTATATTTTCAGGAACTTTCGAAACAGCGCCAAGCAGATCGCCGGACTGAGTCACATCCTTAAGAGAAACATAGACGTCTCCTGGCTGAAGCAAGAGCTTGCTTGGAGAAGTACCTCCGTAGGTCTTTAGGTTATCATCTCTGAATCCCCCGTCCCGATTTATCGACGCGAGGCCCAAGAGAACGGGACCGGGTTGCCCAAGCAAGGCACTCTGGTAAGTTGTTCCGCGCTGAAGAGTGACAAGATCGTCAATAGAATTCTGCATGTTCAAATCTTTGCGCCAATTTTCTTTAGGCTCAGAAGCAGTGCGGCATCGGTTTCTGCGGCTTCAGTAAGAAGACGATTCAGGTTTTCGGCGATGGTATTCAGCTTTTCCTCAAATGACACTTCGTCATCCTCGATGTCCGCTGCCCCGACATACCTTCCGGGGGTCAACACGAAATCGTGCTCGGCAATTTCAGCCAACTTCACTGTGCAACAGAAGCCTGGAACATCCTGATAGGCAGTTGCCGCACCTTTTCCGCGCCACGCATGGTATGTATCCGCAATTTTCTGAATGTCGGCGGTGGTCAACTCCTTCCGGGTGCGGTCCACCATAGACCCCAGCTTGCGCGCGTCGATGAACAGCACCTCTCCGCGACGGTCCCGGAAGCCGTTCGGTGCCTTGCTGCGCGCCAGGAACCATAGGCACGCTGGAATCGGCGTGGAGTAGAAGAGCTGGCCCGGCAGAGCCACCATGCAGTCGATCAGGTCGGCTTCGACCATCGCCTTGCGGATCTCGCCCTCACCCGACTGCTGCGACGACATGGAGCCGTTCGCCAGCACCACACCGGCATGGCCTTTAGGCGAGAGATGGTGAATCATGTGCTGGAGCCACGCGAAGTTGGCGTTGCCTTCCGGCGGCACGCCGTGCTTCCAGCGTACGTCCTCACGCAGCCGGTCGCCGCCCCAATCCGAAATGTTGAACGGCGGGTTCGCCAAGATGAAGTCGGCCTTGAGGTCCTTGTGCTCGTCCTTGTGGAACGAGCCCTCATTGTTCCAGCGGATGTCGGCCTCAATGCCCCGGATCGCCATGTTCATCTTGGCGAGCCGCCAGGTCGTGTTGTTCATCTCCTGGCCGTAGATCGCGACGTCGTCGACCTTGCCGCCGTGGGCCAGGACGAACTTCTCCGACTGCACGAACATGCCGCCCGAGCCGCAGCAAGGGTCGTAGATGCGGCCCTTGTAGGGCTCCAGCATCTCGACCAGCAGGCCGACGACCGAGGGCGGCGTGTAGAATTCGCCGCCGCGCTTCCCCTCGGCGCCGGCGAAGGCGCCCAGGAAGTATTCGTAGACCCGCCCGAGCAGGTCCTTGGTGTCGGTGGCGCCGCCCGTCTTGATCGACGCGACCAGGTCGATCAACTCACCCAGCATCGTCTTGTTGAGGGAGGGGCGGCCGTAGTCCTTGGGCAGCACGCCCCGCAGGCTGTCGTTCGACGCCTCCACCGCGGCCATGGCGTCGTCGATGACCTTGCCGATCGTGTCGCTCTTGGCCGCGGCCTGGATGCCCGGCCAGCGGGCCACCTTGGGAACCCAGAAGACGTTCTCCGCCAGGTACTCCTCCGGGTCCTCCGCGTCGGACAGCGGGTCCGCTGCCAGCGCGGCGTGGCGCGCCTCGAACGCATCCGAGATGAACTTCAGGAAGATCAGGCCGAGGACGACGTGCTTGTACTCCGAGGCGTCCATAGCGCCGCGCAGCTTGTCCGCGGTCGCGAAGAGGGTCACCTCGATCCGCTCCTTGGGCTTCGCTGTCTCTGCCTTCTTCGGCCGTGCCATAGCTGCGTTCCAGTTCCGGATCATCAATCGGACCGGATCGTAGGCGATGCACTCGCTGCGCGCAATCTGGTTAATACAACATATAAGGGTATGTTGCGGGCGTCGAAGATAGACTTCTATGGTCCTGCGGTTGCGCCTCTCTGGCTGGCCCTGTTCTGAGCAGCGTGCCTAAGTGCAAGCCGGATTGCACGGTGTTGCAGATAGTCATCGTGCGTCTTCACCCTGTGGCACTACACGACGCCGGACGCCGCCGCGGCGGTGGACAACAGCGGCTATTTCAACGGCGCGTCCGACCTGCTGCGCAGCGGCGACATGATCCTGGCCAACACCGGCACCGCCGGGACGCCCGCCGCCGGCGTCTTCGTGGTCGCCGCCAACGCGGCGGGGGTGGTGGACGTCACCAACCTGTCGCCCTTCGGCGCGTCCAACACGGACTGACGGGTTCCCTTCAATGTTCCCTCTCCCCTCCGGGGAGAGGGTCAGGGTGAGGGGGATGCGCGTTTGCCGAACGTTTTCGCCACGCACATCCCCCTCACCGGCCCTGCGGGCCACCCTCTCCCCAGAGGGGAGAGGGCTATGGAAGCTCGTCTCCCTCTGATCCGAAGGATCGATCCCATGGCATTGACGGCTATCGGGCTGTGCAGCCGCGCGCTCATCAAGATCGGGGCGACGGCGATCACCGCCTTCGACGAGGGCACCGCCGAGGCGGAGGTCGCGGGGGCGCTCTTTGAGCCGGCGCGCGACGCGCTGCTCTCCGCCAACGCCTGGAGCTTCGCCACCCGGCAGGCCCGGCTGGCGCGGCTGGCCGACGACCCGGTCGCCGATTACGGCGTGGCCTTCCAGCTTCCCGCCGATTTCCTGCGCGCGCTCGGCGCCGGGTCGGGTGGGCGGGGCCGCGGTCTCGACTACCGCATCGCCGGGCGGGCGTTGCACGCGGCGTCCGACGCGGTGGTGCTGACCTATGTCGGACGTCCGGCGGAGGAGGACTTTCCCGCCTTCTTCGACCAGGCGCTGATCGCCCGGCTGGCCGCTGAGTTCTGCATTCCGCTGACCGAGAGCACGAGCCGGGCGGAACTGCTGCAGCGGCTGGCCGAGAGCGAGTTCCGCCGCGCCCGCCAGACCGACGCCCTGCAGGACAGCCAGCCGGGCTTCGAGGATTTCACCCTGATCGACGCGAGGGGCTGATGGCGCGGGTTCGTCAGGTGAAGACCAACTTCACGGCGGGGGAGATTTCCCGCCGGCTGCTCGGGCGCGGCGACCTGCGCGCCTACGACAATGGGGCGCTGGCGCTGCGCAACCTGTTCATCCACCCGACCGGCGGCGTGACGCGCCGCTCCGGCCTCGCCTTCGTCGATCCGGCCCGCGGCGACGGGCGGCTGGTCGCCTTCGAGTTCAACACGGAGCAGACCTATCTGCTGGTCTTTTCCGAGGGGCGGATCGACGTCTACGGCAACGACACGCCCATCGCCAGCGTGACGGCCCCCTGGACCGCCGCCCAGCTTCCCCAGATCACCTGGACGCAGAGCGCCGACACGCTGCTGGTCTGCCACCCCGACGTGCCGCCGCGCAAGCTGACGCGCAGCGGCGCCGACGCCTGGGCGCTGACCGGCTGGAGCTACGTTGCGGACGGGGAGCGGGTGGCGATGCCCTTCTACCGCTTCGCCGATCCCGCCGTGACTCTGACCCCGTCGGGCACGGACGGGCTGGTGACGGTGACCGCCTCCGCCCCGGTCTTCGACCCGAAACAGGAGGGGACGCGCCTGCGCATCCAGGGCAAACAGCTCCGCGTCGAGGGGGTGGTGTCGGCGACGCAGGTCACCGCGACGGCGCTGGAGACGCTGGCCGGAACCACCGCCACGACGGCCTGGGACGAGCAGTCCTTCTCGCCGCTGCGCGGCTGGCCTGTGTCGGCGGCCTTCCACCAGGACCGGCTGGTCATCGGCGGGTCGCGCGACCTGCCCAACCGGCTCTGGCTGTCGCGCTCCGCCGACCTGTGGAACTTCGACCTGGGCACCGGCCAGGACGACGAGGCCATCGAGTTCGGCATCCTGTCCGATCAGGTGAACGCGGTGCGCGCCGTCTTCTCCGGGCGGCATCTCCAGGTCTTCACCTCGGGCGCCGAATACATGGTGTCGGGCGATCCGCTGACCCCGCAGAACATCCAGGTCCACCGGCAGACGCGCATCGGCTCGCCCGTCGACCGCTCCGTGCCGCCGCGCGATGTGGACGGGGCCACCCTGTTCGTGTCGCGCAACGGGCGGGAGATCCGCGAATTCCTCTACACCGACACCGAGGCCGCCTATCAGGCCAACGATCTGGCGCTGCTGGCCCGCCATCTGGTGGTGAAGCCGCGCGACCAGGACTACGACCAGGGCCGCCGGCTGATGTTCGTGGTGATGGAGGACGGCGCGCTGTGCGCCCTGACCGTCTACCGCCTGGAGCAGGTGACCGCCTGGACCCGGCTGGAGACGGACGGGGCGGTGCGCTCCGTTGCGGTGGTCGGGGACGAGGTCTACGCGCTGGTCGATCGCGCCGGGCGGTGGAGCGTCGAGCGCTTCGACGACGGGCTGAATCTCGACGCCGCCCTGGTCGGCGACCACGAGGCCCCGACCGCGGTGTGGAGCGGGCTGGACCATCTGGAGGGGCGCAGCGTCGCGGTGGTCGCCGACGGGACGGTCCGCGCCGACGCCACCGTCGCCGCCGGCAAGATCGTGCTCGACCCGCCGGCCCGCCACGTCGAGGCCGGGCTGCCCTACAGCCACCGCATTGAGCCGCTGCCGGTCAGCCTGCTTGGGCAGGCGGGCGGAACCGACGCGGTGCGGCTGGTCTCCGTCGGCTTCCGGCTGGAGGAAACGGCGGCGCTCCACGCCGACCTGGGGCGCGGCCTTCAGGAGCTGCCGCTGCACCGGACGGGGCCACAGCCGACGGGCGGCGTTCCGGCGCTGGTCTCCGGCGACCGCAAGCTGCGGGCGCTGGGCTGGCGGCGCGACAGCGACCGGCCGCTGTGGAGCATCCGGCAGGACGCGCCGCTGCCCTTCACGCTTTTGTCCGTAACCATGGAACTGAGGGTGAACGACTGATGGGCGGAATCACGACCCTGGCCACGACGGCGCTGCCGCTGGCCAACGCCGTCGCCGACACGGTGGACCGTGTCTCCGGCACGTCGGACAGCGCGCGCCGCCAGCAGGCTGCCGACGAGCGCCGATACGCCTATCAGGCGGAACAGCAACGTCTGCAATGGCAGCGCGAGGACGAACTGCGGCGCCAGGACCAGGAGCTTCAGCGCCAGAAGGAGGAGCAGGCCCGCGCTGAGGCGGAGCGGCAGCGCAGCCGCGAGATGGACTGGCTGGCGCAGAGCCAGAATCTTGCCGCCCAGCAGCTCCGCACCGGGCAGGCCGCCACGCTGGCCGATAAGGAAGGGGACGCCCGCACGCGGCTGGCCCAGATGTCCGCCGCCGCGCAATCCGACGAGCGGCGGCGTGTGGACGCCCTGCGCCGCACCGTGGCGCGCACCCGCGCGACGCTCGGCTCCAACGGGGTCAGCGCGGCGGACGGCTCGGGCGAGGCGATCCTGCTCGGTGTCGTCAAGGACAGCGCCGCGGAGCGCGGGGAGGCGGAGGGTGCCGACCGGCTGAAGCGCGAGGCCATCCAGCAGGAGGTCGACAGTGTGCGCCGTCGCAACCTGCTGGAGCAGGCGCAACTCGCCGAGCGCCAGCGGTTGGAGTTCATGAGCCGCTTCTACTGACGCTTCCGCCCCGCCGAATCTTATCGTTCCACGCAGCAGGAGGGGCGCCCCCATGCCCAGCGCAATCGACGTTCCACGCGGCAACCCGCGCGTCCAGTATCTTGCCGACGGCGTGCAGACGGATTTCACCTTTCCGTTCCCGGTCTTCGAGGACAACGACCTCCAAGTCTTCCTGGGCGCGGCGCGGCAGACCACGGGCTATGCGGTGAGCGGCGCCGGGGAGACGGCGGGCGGCACGGTGGCCTTCGCCATACCGCCGGAAGCCGGGACGCCCGTCCTGCTGCGCCGCCGCCTGCCCATCGAGCGGATGAGCGACTTCCTGGAGAGCGGGCCGTTGCCGGCCGCCAGCTTGAACCGCGAGTTCGACCAGCTGACCGCCGCGCTCCAGCAGGTGGCCGGGGACCAGGAGCTGATGCTGCGCTACACCGACACCGACCTGCCGGCCTCCAACCGCTTGCCGGAACGGACGGTGCGGGCGGGCCAGCTCCTGGCCTTCGATACGGTGGGAAATCCCATCGCACGCCCACCGGTGGACGAGGAGGCGCTGTCGACCTTCGTCGCACCCGGCGCCGGCGCGGTGCGCCGCCCGGTGCGCGAGAAGCTGGCCGACGCCCTGTCGGTGAGGGATTTCGGCGCGGTCGGCGACGGGGTCGTGGACGACACGCGGGCGATCCAGGCCGCGCTGACCAGTGCGAACGCCGTTCATGTGCCGCCGGGCACCTATCGGATCACCAACACGCTGACTGTGGGCTATGGGCAAACCCTGTATGGGGCGGGGCAAAGGTCGGTCATCGCCGGCTCCTCGGCGGGCTTCGACCTGATCCATCTGCCGGACGGCTACGCCACGGTGAGCGGCCTGCGGCTGGAGCGGGGCGACGCCGCGGTGCGGCTGTTCGGGCGGGACGGCCCCTGCGTCCACAACACGCTGAGCGACCTGACCGTCTGGGACCCGCGGGTCGGGCTGCTGTTCGACGGTTATGCCGACCCCAATTGGCCCTGTTACTGGAACATGGTGTCGCGCGTGCTGGTGGCCCGTCCGTCGCTGCACGGGGTGTGGCTGACCCGGACGGGGGAGGGCGACACGCCCAACGCCAACCGCTTTTCCATGGTGCGCGTCTATTCCCTGTCGGCGCCGATCGCCGGCTGCGGCTTCTTCGTGGAGCAGGGCAAGTACAACAACAGCTTCCAGGACTGCGAGGCCAACCTGTCGACCATGGCGCTGGCTTGCTTCCGCGTCGGCGCCAACACCGACAAGACGCTGATCCTGAATTTCTACGCGGAGTCGCTGGGCGGCGTACCGAATGTGCAGCTCGACGCCGGGTCGGTGGAAACGGCCATCGTCAACCTGCTGTCGATGTCCGCCGGCCCGGCCATCCACGACCTGTCGGGCGGCCGCTACACGGCGGTGAACGCCGGCTATCCGGAAAAGAACCGGCTGGGGCGCAGCCGCGTCTCCGAACTGGTCGTCGAGGCCCTGCGCTACGACACCGAGTATGTGGAGCCGCAGGCCGGCGGGGTGGTCGTGCTGGACCTCGCCAGCTCCGTCTATCTGGTCAGCGCCTACAGCGGCGACGTGGAGCTTCGGCTGCCGGCGGCGGGGGCGGCCAATGGCCATGCGGTGACGCTGAAGCGGACGGACGCCTCCCTCCACCGCCTGACCATCACCGAGGAGGGCGGGCCGGGACCGGACGGCCGGACGGTGGCGTTGGGCAACCACTACGACTTCGTGACCATCGTCTCGAACGGGGCCGGCTGGTGGGTGGTGGCCGGCAACAATCGGCCGGGCAACGCCTATTTTCACGACCGGCCGGGCCTGTTCGAGCCGGACCTGAACCAGGCGCTGTATCTGGTCAGCGCCTTCAATGGCGCGGTCACGGTGAGGCTGCCGCCGCCGGGGGCGCTGCACGCGGTCGGACGCACGGTGACGGTCAAGAAGGCCGACGTGTCGGGCAACCCGGTCACCGTCACCGTGCAGGGCGGCAGTGGGCCGGACAACGCCCCGGTGTCGCTGAATTCCACCGGCAGTGCGGTCACGGCGATGTCCAACGGCGCCGGCTGGCACATTCTGGGCCGGGTGGCGTGATGGAGGCGGAAACGCGCAAGAAGGGTTTCTTCGCCTTCGTCCAGGATTGGAACCGGCAATCGGAGCTGACCACCCCCCGCCACCATCTGCAGATCGCTGCGTGGCTGGAACGGCAAGCCGTCGGAGTCGGGTCTTTTGGCATCGGGCCGCGCCTGCTGCTGATGGCCTTCCGCGGGGCGGGCAAGTCGTCCATCGTCGGCCTGTTCGCGGCCTGGATGCTCTACCAGGACCCCAACCGGCGGCTGCTCGTCCTGGCGGCGGACCTGAAGCTGGCCAAGAAGATGGTGCGCAACGTCAAGCGCATCATCGAGCGCCATCCCGACACCCGCGGCCTGAAGCCCCCGGCGAAGGAGCGCGACCAGTGGGCGGCCGGCCAGTTCACCGTGGTGCGGGCTCAGGAGTTGCGCGACCCCTCCATGGTGGCGGCGGGTGTGGGTGGCAACATCACGGGCAGCCGCGCCGACGTGGTGATCTGCGACGACGTCGAGGTGCCGCGCACCTCCGGCAGTCCGGGCAAGCGCGCCGACCTGCGCGAGAGGCTGGCGGAGATCGACTATCTGCTGGTGCCGGGCGGGGTGCAGCTCTATGTCGGGACGCCGCACAGCTACTACTCCATCTACGCGGAGGAGCCGCGGGCGGAGGCGGGCGAGACGCGGCCTTTCCTGGACGGCTTCGCGCGGCTGGTCCTGCCGGTCTACACCGACGGCCCGGACGGCCGGCGCCGCTACGCCTGGCCGCAGCGCTTCGGCGAGGCCCACGTCAACCGCATCCGCAAGACGACCGGCCCCAACAAATTCACCAGCCAGATGCTGCTGCAGCCGGTCAACGAGGCGGAAGGGTTCCTCGACCCCGACCGGCTGGGCCGCTACGACGGCGAGCTGGACTACTGGGAGTCGGCGGGGCGGGCGGTGCTGACGCTGAACGGCCAGCGCATGGCCTCGGCCTCCTGCTGGTGGGACCCGGCCTTCGCACGCCCGGCGGCGGAGGGCGGCAAGCCCGGCGATTCCAGCGTCGTTGCCGCGGTGTTCGGCGGGGAGGACGGGCGCTTCTATCTGCACCGCGTGCTCTACCTGTCGGTGGACCCCGGCGATCCGGACACCGAGGCGGAGCAGCAATGCCTCCAGGTCGCCCGCTTCCTGGAGCGGCACCACCTGCCGGCGGTGCATGTGGAGATCAACGGCATTGGGCGCTTCCTGCCCGGCCTGCTTCGCAAGGCGCTGCGCACGGAGAAGGTCGCCGCCGCCGTGGTCGAGGAGGCCAGCCGCCGCGCCAAGGCGCTGCGCATCCGCGAGGCGTTCGACGCGCTGCTGGCTGACCGTCGGCTGCTCGCCCACGCTGCGGTGTGGGAGACGCCCTTCATCCGCGAGATGCGCGAATGGTCGCCGGACGGGCGCTATACGGGCCGCGACGACGGGCTGGACGCGGTGGCCGGCGCGCTGTCCTGCGAGCCCTTCCGCTTCGACCGCCAGACGGCGCCGGGGCGGAAGCCGGATTGGCGCGCCACGGCGGCGCCGACCTCGGCGGAGAGCTGGGACGTGTGATTGCCGACCGCACCGTTCCGTGTTCCGACGGGCCGCCTTCCTGACCGGACGGCGGCCTTTTCTTTTGCCTTTTTCCTTGGAGAACGGAGATGCAGGAGTCCATCGACCTGTCCTGGTGGATCACGGCGGTCGAGTTGCCGGTGATGGGCGGGCTGTTCTGGCTGATCGCGCGGCTGCGCCGGGATGCCGAAACCGCGCTGGAGACGGTGCGGGCGCGCGCCGAGACCGCCCAATTGCAGGTGCGTGAGAGCTTGGCCGCCTACAAGCTGGAGGTCGCCAAGACCTATGTCTCGGTCGCGACGCTGAAGGATGTGGAGCGGCGGCTGACCGACCATCTGCTGCGCATCGAGACCAAGCTGGAGAACGGCTGCGCGCCGCTCGTCCAGCCCTACGCCCCGCCCTACGGCGACGGGGGCCGCCGATGAGGCCGCGTGTCCTGAAGCCGGAACCCGGACCGGTGGCCGCGCCGCAGGGGCCGTCCGCCAATGCGTCCGGCCAAGCCGTCGACACGCTCGCCCGCACGCTGTGGGGGGAGGCGCGCGGCGAGTCCGTGCGGGCCATGGAGGCGGTGGCGGCGGTCGTGATGAACCGCGTCAGCCGGGCGCGCGACCATGGCGGGTGGTGGTGGGGGAATGACGTGGTCGCCGTCTGCCGTCTGCCTGGACAGTTTCCCTGCTGGGACCCGGACGCGCCGGGACGGCTGGGGCTGCTGTCGGTCACCGCCGCGGACCCGGTCTTCGCCGCCGCCCAACGGATCGCCCGCCGCGCGGTGGCCGGTCTGCTCGACGACCCGACGGGCGGAGCGACTCACCTGCACCGGGCGGGGGCGAACCCGCAATGGGCGCAAGGGCGCAGCGTCTGTGCCGAGATCGGCGGGTTGCAGTTCTACGACGACGTCGAATGACGCCTCGTGCTGCACCGACGTCTCCCGGCCGCGTTCCGGCGGGCCGGACATCCGGGTCCGGACCGCCGCCGCGGAAGGAGAGGCTGGAACGGACCGGTCAGGCGGCTTCCTTGATCATCGCCAGATAGATCTTCCAGGCCGTCTCGACCGAGACGCCGCCGGCGCGCGACCCGGCGGCCAGCATCGCCGCCGAGGGCTTCAGCGGGACGGGCGTGCTGCTGGGCTCGACGGAGGCGGTCAGGGGGGCGCTGTCCACGCTGGACACGATCACTCCATGGATGCGCGAGTCGAGCGCGTGTTCCACCGGGTGGCGTTCCTTCACAACATTCATCGCAATCGCGTTCATGGGGCATCTCCTTGCTTGCCCATCTCTCAGCAATCCCGATGCCAACTCCGAAAAGTTGCCGAAGAAGGGGTGGATGCCCTGGAGAGTCCTTGATTTTGCGGCTTTTCCGTGTGGTCGCCGGGGTGCGATGCGGCGGAACGGCGAATTTTCCTTCTGCAAAATGTCAGGGGATTCCCAAAGCCACGTTTGCAAATTGCGAAGCAAACAGCGCAACGTCCCATTCTGAAGTTATCAACGCTCCGCCGGTTCTCCCGTTTTTGCCACGGCTGGCATTGGCGGAGGGCTTTGCGGTAAGGTCGCCCCGCCATGACTGAACGGATCATCTTTCATATGTGCCGCGCCGTGGAGTGGGAGCGGGCGCTCACCGCCGGGGCCTACCACGGCTCGTCGCAGGATGCGGCGGACGGCTTCATCCATTTCTCCACCGGCGCCCAGGTCGAGGAAAGTGCCGCCAAGCACCGCGCCGGGCAGGACGGCCTCGTCCTGCTGACCGTGGACGGCGCCGCGCTGGGCGACGCGCTCAAGTGGGAGCCGTCGCGTGGCGGCCAGCTCTTCCCCCATCTCTACGGCCCGCTGCTGCCCGCGGCGGTGCTGCGCGCCGACCCGCTGCCGTTGGGGCCGGACGGCCGCCACCTCTTTCCGGCGACCTTCAAGGACACCACACCGTGATCGACCTGTTTCCCATCGTCGGCCCCGTCCTGCGCAGCTTCGATCCGGAGACGGCGCACGGGCTGACCATCAAGGCCCTGTCGAGCGGGCTGATGCCGCCGGTGCGGGAAAAGGACGATCCCATCCTGCGGAGCCGGGTGTTCGGCCTGGACTTTGCCAACCCGGTCGGCCTCGCCGCCGGCTTCGACAAGAACGCCGAGGTGGTCGACGCCATGCTGCGGCTGGGCTTCGGCTTCGTCGAGGCGGGCAGCGTGACCCCCCGCCCGCAGCCCGGCAACCCCAAGCCGCGCCTGTTCCGCGCGCCGGAGCAGGGGGCCGTCATCAACCGCATGGGATTCAACAATGAGGGGCTGGAGCCCTTCGCCCAACGGCTGGAGCGGCGCCTGTCCGGCAGGCGCAAGGCGCCGGGACTTGTCGGGGCCAACCTCGGCAAGAACAAGGACACGGTGGAGGCGGCCGACGATTACGTCCTCGGCGTGACCCGGGTGGCGGCTCTGGCCGACTATCTGGTCGTCAACGTGTCGTCCCCCAACACGCCGGGCCTGCGTGCGCTCCAGGGGCGCGACCCGCTGCGCACCCTGCTTGGCCGCGTTCTCGACGCCCGGTCGGCCTGCAGGCTGGCCAAGGCGCCGCCCGTCCTGCTGAAGATCGCCCCGGACCTGACCGACGAGGACAAGGCGGACATCGCCGCGGTCGCTCTGGAGTCGGGCATCGACGGGCTGATCGTCTCCAACACCACCATCGCCCGCCCGGCGGAGATCCCCGAGCCGCTGCGCGGGGAAGCCGGCGGCCTGTCCGGAAAGCCGCTCTTCGTGCCCTCAACCGCGGTCCTGCGCGAGATGTACGGGCTGACCGGCGGCAAGCTGCCGCTGGTCGGAGTCGGCGGCATCGCGTCGGGCGCCGACGCCTACGCCAAGATCCGCGCCGGCGCCTCGCTGGTGCAGCTCTATTCCGCGCTGGTCTATGCCGGGCCGGCGCTGGTTCTGGCGATCCGGCGCGACCTTGCCGCCCTGCTGCGCCGCGACGGCTTCGCCTCGCTGAGCGACGCCGTGGGGGCGGATCACCGCTGAGCGGGCGCATGGCGGCCCTGGCGGCCTTCCTGCATGGGCTGGCCGTCGCCACGGCGGCGGCCTCGGTCGCCCTCGGCCTGCCGGAATTGCGACCCGGCACCGACCCGGCGGTGGGCTGGATCGGCGGTGGGCTGGTCCTTCTGGCGGGTGGCGTCGCGGACCTGCACCGCCGCCTGGCCCGCCGGCAGCGTGACACCCTGCGCCGGCTGGACCACCTTCAGAAGAGCGTGGATGCGCTGGCCGAACGGCTGGAGCAGCGGATCGCACCGGGGGCGGAAACCGACAACGCCGTTCCTTCTTCCGCCGCCCACGAGGCCGTGCTTCAGGAGGTCAAGCTCCTGCACACGCTGGTCGCCCGGCTCGGCGAATCCCGATCGTCGGGAGAGCATGAACCGCCGGCGGCATCCCGCCCGGCCCGGCCAGGGCCCCAAGCCCCGCGCATTCCGGACCCGCCGCCCGCGGCCGGAGCCGAAGCGACGCCGATGGACGACGCCGCGGTTCTGGAAGCGGTGCGCGAGGCATTGGCCGCCGACCGGATCGACATCCACCTCCAGCCCATCGTCAGCCTGCCCCAGCGCAAGCACCGCTTCTTCGAGGTGTTCTCGCGCGTGCGCGCCGCCGACGGGGCGCTGATCCTGCCCGACCGCTATCTGGAGATCGCGGAGCGCGCGGGGCTGATGGCCACCATCGACAATCTCCTGCTGGTCCGCTGCATCCAACTGATCCGCGAGACGGAGCGGCGCCAGCACGCCATCGGCTTCTTCTGCAACATGTCCGCTGCCACGCTCAGCGACGCGGCGTTCATGCGGCAGTTCCTCGATCTGTTGGCCCGGAACCAGACGCTGGTGCCCAAGCTGGTGTTCGAGTTGAGCCAGCAGGAGCTGCGGGCGGGTGGGGCGGTGACGATGGGCATTCTGTCGCAGCTGTCCCGCATCGGGTTCCGCTTCTCCATGGACCGGGTGAGCGACCTGGACATCGACGTGGACGCGCTGCTGCGCCACGAGATCCGCTACCTGAAGCTGGACTGCACCCTGCTGATCGACCCCGCCCTGGCGCCGCGCGTCGAGGCGCTGCGCCGCCGCCTGGAGGGTACGGGGGTCGACCTCATCGCCGAGAAGATCGAGACGGAGGCGCAGCTCGACGCGATCCTGCGCAGCGGCATCGACTTTGGCCAGGGCTACCTGTTCGGCGGGCCGCGTCCGGCGCGCAAACCGCCATGAGATAATTTTGCCGTGAATTAATTATGCAAGAAAATTCGCCGTTCGGGCGGCGAATTCGGGCCGGAAATGCCCCCGGCGCCCTTGACAGAAAGCCTGCCCGCATTAGAGATTTCGCCTCCCGGCATCCGCCGGGTGCGATGCAAACAGTCAAATGGTGACTTCGGTGACGTCCAACATCGCCATCACGCTGCCCGACGGCAGCGTGCGGGAGTTCGACCGGCCGGTGACGGGGCTTGAGATTGCCCAGTCGATCGGACCGCGCCTTGCCAAGGATGCGCTTGCCGTCAAGCTCGACGGCGAGGTGAAGGACCTCACCACCACCGTCACCACCAACGCCAAGATCGAGATCGTCACGCGCAGTCATCCCGACGCGCTCGAGGTCATCCGTCACGACGCCGCCCACGTCCTCGCCGACGCTGTGCAGAAGCTCTATCCGGGCACGCAGGTGACCATCGGTCCGGCGATCGCCAACGGCTTCTATTACGACTTCGCGCGCGAGGAGCCCTTCACGCCTGACGATCTGCAGAAGATCGAGGCGAAGATGCGCGAGATCGTCGCCAAGGACGTTCCCATCGTGCGCGAGGTCTGGACCCGCGACGATGCGGTCGCCTACTTCAAGAAGCTCGGCGAGCATTACAAGGCCGAGCTGATCGAGGCGATTCCGGCGGACCAGGACATCAGCGTCTACCGCCAGGACGACTGGCTGGACCTGTGCCGCGGCCCGCACGCCCCGACCACGGGCAAGGTCGGCAACGGCTTCAAGCTGATGAAGGTGGCCGGCGCCTACTGGCGCGGCGACAGCCGCAACCCCATGCTCCAGCGCATCTACGGCACCGCCTGGCGCGACGAGAAGGAGCTGAAGGCCTACCTGCACCAGCTCGAGGAGGCGGAGAAGCGCGACCACCGCCGGCTGGGCAAGGAGCTGGACCTCTTCCACGTGCAGGAGGAGGCCGTCGGCTCGGTCTTCTGGCACCCGAAGGGCTGGACGCTGTTCCGCACGCTGGAGACCTACATCCGCACCAAGCTGAGCCAGGCGGACTACGTCGAGGTCAAGACGCCGCAGCTCATCGACAGCTCGCTGTTCAAGGCGTCGGGCCACTGGGACATGTATGGCGACAACATGTTCAAGGTCTCGGCGGACGACGGCGAGAAGATGCTCGGCATCAAGCCGATGAACTGTCCGGGCCATGTGCAGATCTTCAAGCACGGTCTGCGCTCCTACCGCGACCTGCCGATCCGCATGGCGGAGTTCGGGGCCTGCCACCGCAACGAGCCGTCGGGCGCGCTGCACGGCATCCTGCGCGTGCGCGCCTTCACCCAGGACGACGCCCACATCTTCTGCACGGAAGATCAGGTGGCGAGCGAGGCGGCGGAGTATTTCAAGCTGCAGCTCGGCGTCTACCGGGATCTGGGGTTCGACAAGATCGCGGTGAAGCTGGCGCTGCGTCCCGACGTGCGCACCGGCTCCGACGATCTGTGGGACCGCGCGGAGGGCGCGCTGCGCCAAGCGCTCGACGCCGCCGGGCTGGAGTATGAGGACCTGCCGGGCGAGGGCGCCTTCTACGGCCCGAAGGTGGAGTTCCACCTGACCGACGCCATCGGGCGCACCTGGCAGTGCGGCACGCTCCAGTACGATCCGAACCTTCCCGAGCGGCTCGACGCCTCCTACATCGGCGAGGACGGCGCCCGCCACCGCCCGGTGATGCTGCACCGGGCGATCCTGGGGTCGCTGGAACGCTTCATCGGCATGCTGATCGAGCATTACGCCGGCAAGTTCCCGATGTGGCTCGCCCCGGTACAGGCGGTGGTCTGCACCATCACCAACGAGGCCGACGGTTACGGGCAGGAGGTGGTCAGCCTGCTGAAGCGCCGCGGCATCCGTGCCGAACTCGACACCCGGAACGAGAAGATCAACCTGAAGGTCCGCGAACACAGCCTTCAGAAGGTTCCCGTCCTGGTGGTTGTGGGCAAGCGCGAGGCGGAGGAGCGGACGGTCGCGCTGCGTACCCTCGGTGGTAAGGATCAGGAAGTTCTTGCCCTCGAAGCCGCTCTCAATAAACTGAGTGAGGAGGCGCGGTCCCCCGCGGGCGCCGCCGCCTTCGATTCGCCGTTCTAACCGACCGCACCGTTCGGGCGGGCTTCCCTCCGGGAGGTCGCGCCCCGGTGGGTTTCCAGTCATGGAGAAGCGTCCATAGCCAGGATACCGTCCGAAGCCGCTCCGACCCGCGATGGACCGCGGGTAAACCGGGAGATTACGGCTCGCTCGATCCGTCTCGTCGGTGCCGACGGCGAGATGGTGGGCGTCGTTTCGCTGCGCGATGCGCTGCTGGCCGCTGAGGATGCGGGTCTCGACCTCGTCGAGATCGCCCCCCAGGCTGAGCCTCCTGTCTGCAAGATCCTCGACTATGGCAAGTACAAGTACGAGGCGCAGAAGAAGGCTGCCGAGGCGCGCAAGAAGCAGAAGATCATCGAGGTGAAGGAGATCAAGCTCCGACCCAACATCGATGACAATGACTACGACGTGAAGATGCGCTCGGCCCGCCGCTTCCTTGAGGAAGGCGACAAGGTCAAGGTGACCATGCGCTTCCGTGGGCGCGAGATGGCGCACCAGGATCTTGGCATGAACGTGCTGGTCCGCGTGCGCGACGAGTTGGACGAACTGGCGAAGGTCGAACAGATGCCGAAGCTCGAAGGACGCCAGATGGTCATGGTCCTGGCGCCGAGGTGACCCTTCGGCGCGACGGCCCGCCCGCCGTCCGCAGAGCACACGCGTCCCCAAAAAGGCCCGCCGGTTCCGGCGGGCCTTTTTGTTCGCTGATGCCGCTCCAGGGATTCGCAATTACGGGGTAGCGGCATTGCGGAAGCGGGACGGTGCGCCGACGTGAGGCTCATTCCGCCTCCACCATTCGGCCGATGCTCCGATCATCCCTGCTCCGCCGCGCTGCCCTGGCTTTGACGCTCGCGCTGCCGCTGCTGTCCGGCCTCCCAGTGCCGCCCCCCGCCCAGGCGATGGACCTGTTCGGGGACGAGTTCCGCACCGTCGACGATGTGCTGGCGTACAACCGCGGCCACGGTGTGCGTTTCCTCGACCGGCAGGGGCGCTTCATTGGCTCCATTGGCGAGACGTACGGCGACACGCTGACCCTGGAGAAGATGCCGAAGCATTTGATCCAGGCGCTGATCGCCAAGGAGGACCGGCGCTATCTGGAGCATGACGGCATCGACTTCCAGGGGCTGGCCCGCGCGCTGGCCGTGGCGGTGACGTCCGGCCGCTTCAGCCAAGGCGGCAGCACGCTGACCCAGCAGACGATGAAGCTGATCTTCCTCAACCGCTACAACCGCTGGTCCCGCAAGGCGTACGAGCTGTACAGCGCCAGCGATTTCGAGGAGCAACTCGGCAAGAAGAACGTTCTGTACCTGTACCTCAACCGCGCCTATTTCGGTTTCGGCGCGTACGGGGTGGACGCCGCCGCCCGCGTCTTCTTCGGCAAGCCGGCGGGCAAGCTGTCGCTGAAGGAGTCGGCGATGCTCATCGGCGCGCTGCCCGCCCCCTCCCGCCTGAACCCCTTCGCCGATCTGGAGAAGGCGGAGGCCAAGGCCGCGCTGGTGCTCGACGCCATGGCCGACGCCGGCTTCATCACCGAACGCACGGCGGAGCAGACCAAGCGCCAGCGCCCGATGCTGGCCGCGGCCAACAAGGCGGCGGTCCTGTCCACCGGCCACTTTCGCGAGACGGCCAAGGCCCGTTTCGACCGTTTTGCCGCCGACCGCTACGGCGGCGATCTTCCAGGGCCGACCTTCACCGCGCGCACCACGCTCGACCGCGATCTTCAGGCCGCCGCCCTGCGCAGCGTGGAAACCACCCTGAAGCGCCATGCCAAGGGCCTGGGCGACGCGGAGGTCGCCCTGGTCGCTCTGGACGGCGACGGGGCGATCCTGGCGATGATCGGCGGGCGCGACGCGGCGGCCCGGCGCGACCACTTCAACCGCGCGCTCCAGGCGCGCCGCCAGCCCGGCTCGGCCTTCAAGCTGTTCGTTTTCCTGGCGGCGCTGGAGCGCGGGCTGACCCCGGACTCCCGTGTCGACGGCTCCCGCATGGAGTTCACGGACGGGCGGGCCATCCGCAATTTCGACAACCGCTACCCGTCCTCGGTGACGCTGGCCGATGCCTTCGCCCATTCCACCAACACGGCCTCGGCCCGGCTGACCCGCGGCCATGCGGAGGAGATCGCCGCCGCCGCCCGCCGTCTCGGCGTCGAGTCGCCGCTGGAGCCGGATCTCGGCCTCGCGCTGGGGGTCAGCGAGGTGTCGCTTCTGGAAATCACCCAGGCCTACGCGGCGGTGGCCAACGGCGGCAGCAAGGTCAATGGCCATCTGTTCCAGCGCATCGGCGATCCCGCCGGGCGGACGATCTACAGCTACACGCCGCCGAAGGCGGAACGGGTGATCGACCCGCAAATCTCGGCCGCCCTGAAAGCGATGCTGGGCGAGGTGATGCGGGACGGCACCGGCAGGACGGCCCGCCTGCCGGAGGCGCTCGCCAAGCGCGGGGCGGGCGGCAAGACCGGCACCACCAACGATTACCGGGACGCCTGGTTCATCGGCTTCGCCGACGGCGTGGCCGGGCGCGGCCTGACGGTGGGGGTGTGGGTCGGCAACGACGGCAACACGCCGATGAAGGGGGTGACCGGCGGCTCCGTCCCGGCGGAGATCTGGCGCCGCTTCATGGTCGAGGCGGCCCGGGTGAAGGGTTAGCGGCCCTTCGCCCCGGCGAGCAGGGAGGCGCCGACGAAGCCCAGCGACCGCCCGTTCCGCCCGACCTCGTACCAGGACCCGAAGGCGGCCATCACGGTGACCGTCTCCCCCCGCTCCAGGACGTCGGCCACCTTGGCGTCGCAGAAGGGGGCGACGCGCAGGTTCGCGGCGGCGCGGACGCGCACCCGCGTCCCCACGGCGATGGCCGGGCGGCGCGTGTCGGCGCTGCGCTCCTCGGCGATGGGACCGGGCAGCGCGCAGCCGCGATCCTCCTTGGACGCCTTGGCGTAGCCACCCTTGAAGCGGTTTGCCGGCGCGCTTTCCGTGACCGTCGTGGGGGCCGGGCCGGAGGGTTTGCGGGTCGGCAAGGGCTGTCTCTTATA
>NZ_JAUQTX010000133.1:0-18722 GCF_059803775.1 Azospirillum sp. UFLA03-27
CGCCCTGTTCAACCAGAACCTCGGCACCGTCTCCAACCTCGCCGCCGGCATCGGCAACAAGGCCCAGCAGCAGGTCATCGGCATCCAGAAGTAAGGCTCCCCCGCTTCGCGTCCCTCCCTCCCCGAACCTCGCGGCCGGCAGAACCTCTGCCGGCCGTCTTTTTGCGGGACGCAGGAAACGGGTGGCCCTCCGTCGCGGCATCCGCGACGATCCCGCCATCAGAATCGGGAGGACGCCATGGACGAGGACGCGATGTGGAGCGCCGTGATGCGCCGGGAGCGGGATGGTGACGGGCGCTTCGTCTACGCGGTGCGCACCACCGGCGTCTATTGTCGGCCGTCCTGTCCATCGCGTCGGGCCAAGCGGGAAAACGTCTCCTTCCACCCCGACGCCGCTGCGGCGGAGGCGGCGGGCTTCCACCCCTGCAAGCGCTGCCGCCCTGCCGCTACCCCATCCACGCTCACATAATTCCCAGCAGCCGGATCAGCCCCAGCCCGATGGCGCCGAGCGCCGCCAGCGACAGCACCACCGCCGCGGTGACGCGCAGACCCGCCCGCGACAGCATCCGCACATCCACCCCGAGCCCCAGCGCGGCCATCGACAGCACCGTCAGGATGCCCGCCGCGGTCTGGCTGGCCGTCAGGGCGGCGTCCGGGATCAGCCCCGCCGCCCGCAGCCCGGCCAGCGCCAGGAAGCCGAGGATGAACCAGGGCACCAGCCGGCGCAGCGGCACGCGGGTTTTGGCGTGCTCCGGCGCGCTCCCCTCCGGCTTCGCCATCAGGGCCAGCGCCACCACCACCGGTCCCAGCATCAGCACGCGCAGCAGCTTCACCAGAGTCCCGACCTGGACGCTCAGCGCACCGACCGGCGCCGTCGCCGCCAGGATCTGCGGCACCGCGTAAACGGTCAGCCCGGCGAACACGCCATACTGCATGGGGGTGAGTCCGAGCAGCGGCACCAGCAGCGGCAGACCCAACACCACCAGAACACCCAGCACCGCCGTGAAGGCGATGGCCGCGGCCACGTCGTCGCCGTGCGCCCCGATCACCGGCGCCGTCGCCGCGATGGCCGAGTTGCCGCAGATCGAGTTGCCGCAGGCGACCAGCACCGCCATGCGCGGTGGCAATCCCAGCAGGCGCCCGATGCCGTAGCTGACCGCCAGGGCCAGGGCGACCACCCCGGCGATCCCCGCCACCAGTCCCGGCCCGGCCGCCAAGATCGTCTCCGGGTCGATGGAAGCACCCAGCAGCAGCACCGCGACCTCCAGCAACGTCTTGGCGCTGAAGTCCGTTCCCGCCTTCCAGCGCCGCCCCGGCGCCCAGACGCTGCGCAGGGCCACCCCGATCAGGATCGCCAGGACCAGCGCCTCCAGCCAAGCCTGCCCGAAAACCCGCACCTCCAGGCTTTGCAGGGCCAGCGCCACGCCGCTCACGCCGGAGCAGAGCAGAACCCCCGGCAGCAGGGCACCAAGGGTCCGGCGGGGCGATGGAAGAAGATCGTTCGGCATGGCGTCCTCGAATTCCGATGCCGGGAAGCTGCCTCCTCTGGACCGTTCGTTCCAACGGATTATAGTGGACGAATCGTTCGATGAAATCGAACGTTTGAACGGGCAGGGAACCGGATGACTCTCGAACAGCTCCGCATCTTTGTGGCGGTCGCCACGCAGCAGCATGTGACGCGGGCCGCCGCCTCCCTGAATCTGACGCAGTCCGCGGTCAGCGCCGCCGTCTCCAGCCTGGAGGCCCGGCACGCCGTCCGCCTGTTCGACCGGGTGGGCCGCCGCATCGAGCTGACGGAGGCCGGGCGCCTGTTCCTGGGGGAGGCCGTCGCGGTGCTCGCCCGCGCCGAAGCGGCGGAGCGCATGCTGGCCGACCTGTCGGCGTTGAAGCGCGGGCGCATCGCCATCCACGCCAGCCAGACCATCACCGGTTATTGGCTGCCCGAACGGCTCGTGGCCTTCCACCAGCGCTATCCGGACGTCGACGTCGCGGTGAAGGCCGCCAACACCGCCCAGGTCGCCAAGGCCGTGCTGGACGGCGCCGCCGATCTGGGGTTGGTGGAAGGGGAGGTGGCGGACCCGTTGCTCGACCAGGACCTACTGGCCGGCGACCGTCTTCTGCTGCTGGTGGGGAACGGTCACCCCTGGCGCGTGCGGAGCGACCTGCCGATGGAGGAACTGCACCGCTCCCCCTGGGTCCTGCGCGAGGCCGGGTCGGGCACCCGCTCCGAGTTCGAGGAGGCGCTGCGCGGGCAGGGGAGGGCGCCGGAGGCTTTGCCGGTGGCGTTGGAGCTGCCCTCGAACGAGGCGGTGCTGTCGGCGGTCATGGCCGGGGCGGGGGCCACCGCCCTGTCGGATCTGGTGGCGCGCGGCGCGCTGGCGGCCGGGCATCTGCACCGCGTTCCCTTCCCGCTGCCCGAACGGCCCTTCCGCCTGCTGCGCCACCGCGAGCGCGGGTTGAGCCACGCCGCCCGGACCTTCCGCGATCTTCTGCTGGCGGAATAGGGGAGGGGAATCAGACCACCTCGTCGAACTCGACCCTGGGAATGTCGATCCAGCTCTCCGGCTCGCCGGCGTCCTTGCGCCAGAAGATGACCGGCAGGTCGGCGTTCAGCACGCGGGCGATGGAGGCGCCGCGCGCCGTCATCAGCTCCTTGTACTCCGAGGCTTCGACGATGCGCACGCCGTAGCCGGGAATGCGGTCGGCCTGGAGCACGGGGCCGAGCGCGTTCTTGAACTTGCGCAGGTCATTGTCAGAACCGACCCGCTTGCGCAGCGGCTCCAGCGCCATCCAGAAGGCGTTGCCGTGGCCCAGATGGGCGCGGGCGATCTCGTAGAGCCGCTTCTCGATGGGCTTCAGCGCGAAGTAGTCTTCCGAATAGGTCAGCAGGTTGTTGCCCAGCGCCGCGCGCACCACCCAGTTCGACAGGACCAGCGTCAGGCCGCGCACCTGCCGCTCGCCGTCCTTCTTGCCACGGCGGTACAGCAGCTTGTAGTCGGATATCCAGGAGAAGGCGCCGCTCTCGCCTTCGCCACCGGCCTCAAGGTTGGTCTTGATCTGGGTGCCCTGGAGCCGCTCCAGCGCCCCTTCGATCTTGTCGTAGGCGCTGCCCCCGGCGGTCTTGCCGACGATGCGCTGGAGGTCGCTGGTGGTGAAGTGCAGCTTTCCCACCTCCGGCCCCATCTTGCCCTCCGCCATCTTCTCGCGCAGCAGCGAGACGGCGTAGATCAGCACCGACTTGTCCCAGATCGTCGCAACGCCGACGTCGCGCGGGGCGCGCACTTCGATCTTCACCTTGCCGTCGTCGTAGGTGGGAAGGCTTTCCACCTTGTCCTTCGACAGGCCGAACAGCGAATAGGCCATCAGGGCCCGGTCATTGTTCACGTCGCCGCGCAGCGGCGAATCCAGCCGCAGCGCCAGCTGGACCGGACGGTCCAGCAGTTCGGCGTTTTCCTGGTCGGTCTTGTGGTCGTCCATGCACCCAATCTCCCCGGCCCCGCCGCTGGCGGTTACGGTATTGATTCCCGATACGCCCCGCATGTTCCACAGCGCAGGCGCCAACGTCGCCATTCTGCCGAAAGATTCCTCACCGGCCGGAAACGACGCTGTGACCGTGCGGATGAATGTCGCCGTTCTGCCAGTTCCCCCGGACGCTGTGCCACGCCGGAGGGTTTCGCTGCCGAAAGCGTCCGCGTTCTGACGGTCCGGACTCCCGACAAGCCACAAAACAGCGTTGAAAGGCTTGGATTCCCTGACTCTTTCCGGACTCCCCGGGGTCCGGAGGCCGCCGCGGGGGGAGCACATTGGCAGAACGGCGACACTCGGTTGCGCGAGTCGGAGTCCGATTCTCGGCCGATTCCCGGAGTCACCGAGGGGCCACAGCCCAGATTATTCGGCAGAACGGCGACATCCGGCGGACTCCGACCTCCCGGCACGACGCGCCGTGCGCTGGAATCTTTCGGCAGAACGGCGACGTTTTCCACCCGGTTTCTCGGCAGAACGGCGACACCCAGACCTGGTCCGCCACCGCTCCAGGGGGCTCAAGGTCTTGATTCCACTGACTCCACGTCCCCGCATCGGCGCAACCGGAGCGATTCCGATGCACGCATTTGAATCGTGGACAGCCTGTTGGGGCCACGACAACATCTTGCGTAACGGGCTCACCAAAGCCCGAACCGATAGCTTTTGGACCAGTATTTTGGGCCAGGATTTTCAGCTGGCGGCTTCGAACAGCCGCGACACGCCGAAGGAGGCGACGATGACGTAACGGAGGACACGACCTCCGGAAACACAAAGGGCACAGGTTTGGCGACCTGTGCCCTCGTGCACACCGAAGTGTCGAAAACCGATGGAAGACCGGGAAAACCGGACCCCGCATCAGCGGTTTGGCGACTTCATGATGCCAGGGTAGGTCCGGAAAACCAAGTGGAATCGCGGATTCCACTGACGCTCCCGCTTTGTCTTCCGCCGGGATTGAAGCGCTGGATCATGGGAAGACAATGACCCCGTACACGACCTTGTACCGGCGATGGATCGCTGCGCCCGGCGTGGGAGCCGCGGAGATCGCTGTGCTCTCCGGCCTCTACGCGCGGGCGGACGCCGCCGGTGTCTGCGCCGGTCTGGTCCAGGACGAGTTGGCCGCCGAACTCGGCAAGAGCCGTCCCTGGCTGTCCGCCGTGCTGACGAAGCTGCAGGCGCCGGACCTGTCCCTGGTGGAAGCCCGCCGCGAACGCGGCTTCCGCGGGATGGTCTATGCCCTGGTGGGCGCGCAGGACACCGACTCTTCCGGTCGGCCCGTCGACACCACCGGTCAGCCGGCTGACGGACTCCTAAGAACTGTGAATCCCCTGAATCCTGACTCTCAAAACTCCTCCTCCTTCCGGGCGAGGGAATCGGCTGGGTCTCCGGGCATCAAGAACCGGGACGCCCTCGCCGAAGACTGGCAACCGGACGCCGCGGATCTGGCCTGGGCTGCGGAGACCCGCCCGGAAGTCGATCCGGCCACGGTGACCCGAAAGTTCGTGTCCTGGTGCCGCAAAGCCAACGCCCGCAACGGCTACAGCCCGGCCGACCCGTCCGGGGCTTGGCGCAAATGGGTGGCCCGCGAGTTGGTCGCCCCTGCCGTGGCACCAGCCAGTGAAACGCCCGAAGGCACCGTCGTCCCCTTTGCAACCGCCTCCCGCCGCCCCTCCAACCGGAGCGACCAGAATGACCGCCAACCTGCCGAGCCTTCCCGTGAGCCTTCCCGTTGGCGGCGACCCGCAGACGCCGGACATGGCGTGGCTGCCCGCAACGCCGGCGTCCTCTCTGCCCTGCGCGATCGCCTCGCTCGCCCGGCTTGAGCGCGCCGACCTGCGCTTCGAGATCGCCGACTGCGCGCCGGAGGAGATCGGCGCGCTGGCCGAGCGGGTGGAGGCCGTCCTTGAGGGCATCTGCCCATTGATTGGTGTGGAGAATGTGCTGACCGGCATCGAGAAGCTGGCGGCGCGCTTCGGCCTGGAGCTTCCGGACGCCGATGTGCTGGAGGCCGATATTCTCGAGATGGCCGGCTGGCCCGCCGAGGAATGGATCGCCGGTTTCCGCGGCGTCTGGTCCTCCTTCCGGTCTGGTTACCGGCGCTTCCCCACGGTCGGCGATTTCCGGGCTGCCTCCGGTCAGGCATCGGTGACCAGCGGAACGGCGGCCCTGCGCCGGCTGGCCATGGCCCTGCGCCAGGAACAGCAACTCCGTGCCCGTGAGATTGCTCATCGCCGCCATCAGAAAGAGAAGGAGGCGGAAACCGCCCGCCGTCAGCAGGCTGCCGCCCTGGCCGCCCCTCCGGTCGCCCCGGCGACGCCGACAGCAACAACGCGCCCGGCACCGGTTTCCACTCCGGTCTCCGTCACGCCGGACGATGCGCAAGTGGTCCTGGCTTCCGCGCAGCCTCGGTCTCAGATGAGGCTTGTCGTTCCTAAGGTTTTGATAAGGGATCGGTCGGCCAACGATCTTCATACCACGGTATGTCAAGGACATGACCACGTATCTTTCAGTAAGCAGACGCGCATGAAAAGTTCAGTTCGAGAAGCCAAGTATACCAATGACTGTGGATCGCGACGAAAAGCTGGAGCGAAGGCTTGGCAGACCCTTCATTATTCCAACAGGGTAACGCCTGTATAAACAGGCTCATCCCATCGATTCAGATTCCGGTGGCGAAGCACGAAAGGGCGGAGCAAGATGTGATAATCTGTTCGTGCGCCGAACCTTTCGGATTGTCCATCCATGCCGCTGAAGACGGTGTCCCGTCAGCAACCGATGACTCTGCACGGGTACCTGCTGAGGCTTGTGCTCGTGACGCTGGTGCCGATGCTCCTGCTCGGCGGCATGCTCATCGGCTGGCTGGTGCAGCAGCAGCGGGACGCCGTCAACGACAATATGGCCGACACGGCGGAGGCGCTGGCCCTGATCGTCGACCGGGAGTTGGAAGCGACCATCGAGGCGCTGCGGGCGCTGTCCCGCACGGACGCTCTGGCGGCCGACGATCCCGCCGGTTTCTACGAGCGGGCGACGCTGGCGCTGACTCAGCACCCCTCCTGGACCAACATCGCGCTGATCGACCCGTCGGGGCGACAGATCGTCAACACGGCGGTCCGGCTCGGCGCTCCGCTGCCGGATGTGCCCCAGCGCGACGCGCTGCAACGGCTGACCGCGACCCGCCAGCCGGCGGTGTCCGATCTGGTCACTGCGACGGCGGCGGAGCGCCCGACGATCGCTGTCATGGTGCCGGTGCTGCGCGACGGCAGCCTGCGCTATATCCTGTCGGCGGTGGTCGATCCGCAGACCTGGAGCAATCTGCTGGAGGGTTTCGAGACCCGGTCCGGCCTGATCGCCGTGATCATCGACGGCCAGGACCGGATCGCCGCCCGCTCGCGCGAACATGCGGAGTATCTGGGACGAGCGGTGCCCGACTGGTTTCTGGCGGCACGCGGCACGGCCGACACCGGCAACTACCGCGGCGCCACGCTGGACGGGGTGGAGATTATCGGCGCCTTCCACCGCACGCAGCGCGCCGACTGGACCCTCGCGGCCGCAACGCCGACGGAGGCCGTGCTCAACCCGCTGAACCGCACGGTGGTGCTGGCGTTGGGGCTCGGACTGGTCCTGCTGGCCGTGTCTCTGGCGTCGGCGGCGGTCTTCGCGCGTCGGCTCGCCCACCCCGTCCGCGAACTGGCCGCCCATGGCGGTAGCCTGATGGAGGGGCGGGCTATCCGCTATGACGGCGGCGTTCCGGTGCGCGAGATCGACGAGTTGCACCGCGTCCTGGCCGAGGCCAGCGCCGCGCTGGTCGGCGCCAGTGAATCCGCCGCCCATGCGGAGGCGCGCTACCGCGCCATCGTCGACACGGCGGTTGACGCCATCGTGGTCATCGACCGGGCCGGCGTCCTGCACAGCTTCAACCGCGCCGCCGAACGTATCTTCGGCTACGCCGCGGAGGAGGTGATGGGCCGCAACGTCAGCATGCTGATGCCCGATCCCGACCGCAGCGCGCACGACGGCTATTTGAAGCGCTATCACCGCACGGGGGAGCGCCAGATCATCGGCATCGGGCGCGAGGTGACGGGCCAGCGCAAGGACGGGTCGGTGTTCCCTCTGGAGCTGTCGGTCGCCGAATGGAAGGCCGACGGCGAGGTGCGTTTTACGGGCATCGTGCGCGACATCACCGCCCGCAAGACGGCGGAGGAGGCTTTGTTCGCCGCCAAGGAGGCGGCGGAGCAGGCGATGGAGCGCGCCCTGACCGCGGCGGACGAGGCCCGGCGGGAGAAGAACCGCGCCGAGAAGGCGGAACGGGCGAAGACCCAGTTCCTGGCGGCGGCCAGCCACGACCTGCGCCAGCCCGTGCAGTCGCTCTACTTCTTCGCGCAGGTGCTGGGCGACAAGCTGCACGGCCAGCCCGGCCACGAGCTGGTGGCCAGCATGGGCCATTCGCTGGACGCGCTGAAGCTCCTGCTCGACGGACTTCTCGACGTGTCGCGGCTCGACGCCGGGGCGGTGGAGCCCAGCGTCACCGAATGCGCGGTCGGGCCGCTGCTCGACCGGCTGGCCGCGGAATACGGACCGCAGGCGGAGGGGCAGGGGCTGCGGCTGCGGATCGTGCCGACCTCGCTGTGGGCGCGCACCGACCCGATGCTGCTGGAACGCATCCTGCGCAACCTGATCGAGAACGCGCTGGGCTACACCGAGCGGGGCGGCGTCGTGGTTGGCTGCCGGCGCGGCAACGGTGCATTGCGCATCGAGGTGGCCGACAGCGGCGTCGGCGTGCCGGAGGAGTTGCAGCAGGTCGTCTTCGAAGAGTTCTTCCAGATCGGCAACCAGGAGCGCGACCGCGCCAAGGGGCTGGGTCTCGGCCTCGCCATCGTGAAACGGCTGGCCGGGCTGCTCGGCCACACGAACGCCCTGCGCTCGCGGCCCGGACGGGGCAGCGTCTTCTCGGTGGAGCTTCCCTCCGTGCGCGCCCGCGCCATCCTGCGCCGCAACGGGCCGGACCGGGCCAACGACGACGGGCAAGGACTGGTGGTGGTCATCGACGACGAGGCCATCGTGCTGCTCAGCCTGCGCACCCTGCTGGAACAGTGGGGCTACGAGGTGGTGGCCGCCGTGTCGGCGGAGGAGGCGGTTGACGTCCTGCATGGGCTGGGCCGGCTGCCGGACCTCATCATCGCCGATTACCGCCTGCGCGAGGGGCGGACGGGCGTGGAGGCGATCCGCGACATCCACGGCGTCTGCGGCGTGCGCATCCCCGCCGTCGTACTGACCGGCGACACCGCGCCCGAACGCATCACCGAAATCCGCGGCGCCGGCTTCCGCCTCGTCCACAAGCCGATCACCCCGCACATCCTGCGCGAATTGCTGAAGCCCGCAGCCTGATTTTAAAAGGTCCGGTTGCGAAAGGCCGGTTTTTGACCCTGGCTGCCCGCCGGCCGGGTCTTTAGTTTTTCCGCCTCCTTGGGGAAGAGCCTCCTTGGGCAAGAGGGAGACGGGACATGAATTGGAGCAAGGGCCTGTGGCGGGGCTGGCTGGCCGCCGCCCTGCTGTGGGGGGCGGTGGTCGCCGCCTTCGCCGCCGCCGATCTGCAGGGGCGCCATCCTTTCGCCGGTCTCTACGCCTATTCGGACGCAAGGGACGCCTTTCTGCCGCAGCACTACGCCGCCGACGAGGCGGTGGTGGAGGATGGGGTGAGGCGGGGCGTCGTGGCACGGACGGACTTCCCCGACGGCACCAGCCTTGCCGCCCCGCCGGGCCTCGGCGAGGAGCGCGTGCGGCAGATCGCCGAGCGTTTCTGGGCGGAGCGCTGGACGCGCCGGGCGGAGGTTCTGTGGCCCTGGGGCCTGCGCGCCGCCGTGCCGCCGCTGCTGCTTTTGCTGTCCGGCGCGCTCGTCCTGTGGATCGCCCGCGGCTTCGGCAGGGCGAACGCTGCCCCGGAGACGGCCATGGAAGAGGCGGCGGTGCCGGAGAAAGCGGAGGAGGATGCGCCGAAGGCGGTCTTCAACACGCGGTCGGCCGGCGGATTGCCGCCCTTTATCCGCTCGCTGGGACCGGATCCCAAGCGCCGCCGCGTGCTGGGGTCGGGCCGGTAAAGGTCGCGCCAGTCGAACCCAGGCGTCGTTCGCACCGCCGCCCAACATCGCGGTAACCCGCGGTGACGTCCAAGCATCCCCGACGGTCGGCATCCCGAAGGCACAAAGGAACAGGAACCCCGGCATTGGGTTGATGGTGGCGGAGCCGCGCCCGCGGGGCGTGGATGTTCTCCGAGGCTGTGCGTTTGTCCGTCCGTCCAGGCGTTCGGGCCGTTCACCACATCACGGCGGCGTGTGGCGCAAGGCGCTGCCAGCGGGCCAGACCAAGAGGAGACCTGGGTGTCGAAGCCGACCAAGACGGACAAGATCCTGACCGGAATTCCAGAATTCGATCTGGTCCTGAGGGGGGGGCCTGCCGCGCGCGCGGCTGCATCTTCTGGAAGGCGCTCCGGGAACCGGAAAGACGACCATCGCGCTTCAATTCCTGCTGAAGGGCCTGTGCGACGGCAAGCGGGGCCTGTACGTGACCCTGTCGGAAACCGAGACGGAGCTGCGCGCCTCGGCCAAAAGCCACGGCTGGTCACTGGACGGCATTGGCATTTTCGAACTGGTCCCGCTGGAGGCGCAGCTCGACCGCCAGCAGAGCGTGCTCTACCCGTCGGAAGTCGAGCTGGGCGAAACCATGCGCCTGATCACCGAGCGGATCGAGGCCGAGAAGCCGGACCTCGTGGTGATCGATTCCCTGTCGGAGCTGCGCCTGCTCGCCCAGGACCAGCTTCGCTACCGGCGGCAGATCCTGGCACTCAAACAGTTCCTGCAAGGACGCCACTGCACCACGTTGGCGCTGGACGATCTGACCAGCCAGACCGGCTCCATGGAACTGCACAGCCTGATGCACGGCGTGGTCAGCCTGGAGCAGATCGAGCGTTCCTATGGCGCGGCGCGGCGGCGCCTGCGGATCGCCAAGATGCGCGGCTCCGAATACCAGAGCGGTTGGCATGACTTCGCCATCACGCCGGGCAACGTGCTGATCTTCCCGAGCCTGATCGCCGACGAGCACAAGGTGGAGTTCGAGCCGACCGCCGTGTCAAGCAGCCTGAGCGGGCTGGACGAGCTGATGGGCGGCGGGTTGACGCGCGGCACGACGACGATGCTCGTCGGCCCGTCGGGCGTCGGCAAGTCGTCCATCGCTCTGCAATATGTCGCGGCGGCGGTGCGCCGTGGTGAGCACGCCGCCTATTTCTCCTTCGACGAATCCTTCGAAACCCTGGCCTTGCGCAGCACCGCGCTCGGCATCGACATCGAGGAGGCGGTGCGCAAGGGCGAACTGGGCTGGGAGCGCGCGAACCCGTCGCGCCTGTCGCCGGGCCAGTTCGTCTGGCAGGTCCGCCGCCAGGTGGAGGACCAGAAGGCGCGCGTCGTGGTGATCGACAGCCTCAATTCGTATCTCAGCACCATGCCGGAGGAAAAGGCGCTCATCCTGCAGATGCACGAGCTGCTGACCTATCTGAACAACCAGGGTGTCGTTACCATCCTCATCCTGGCCCAGCAGGGGATCGTCGGCGACATCCAGAATCCGGTGGACCTGTCCTTCATGAGCGACACCGTGGTCCTGCTGCGCTTCTTCGAAGCGGCGGGGCAGGTGCGCAAGGCGATCTCGGTGGTCAAGAAGCGCACCGGCGTCCATGAGCTGGCGATCCGCGAGTTCCGTCTGTTTCCCGACGGCATGCAGGTCGGCCCGCAGCTCCTGGAGTTCCAGGGGGTGCTCACCGGCGTGCCCAGCTACGACGGGTCGGCGGACCCGTTGTTGCGCGGGCGGAGCGAGACGGGCTGACCGCCGCGCATGGACGCCCCGATCCTCGTGCTCGCCCCGCATGGCCGGGACGCGGAGGTCATCCGCCTCGTGCTGGACGAGGTCGGCATGACCACACAGTTCTGCGCCGATCTGCCGGCCCTGTGCGATGGCCTGACGAGGGACGTCACGGCTCTGATCCTCTCCGAAGGCGCGTTGCTGAGGTCAGGCATGGAGCCTCTGGTCGCCTGTTTGGAGGCCCAGCCGCCCTGGTCGGACCTGCCGGTTCTGGTGCTCACGTCCCGCGGCAACCGGTCGGCCAGCAAGGCGCGCTGGGCGCAGTTCCAGCGGCTCGGCAATGTCACGCTGCTGGATCCGCCCCTGCACGCCGAAGCGCTGCAAAGTGCTGCGCAGTCCGCGGCGCGGACCCGCCTGCGCCAATACCGCATGCGGACGCTTCTGGCCGACATCGAGCGGGCCAATGAGGAGTTGGAAGACCGGGTGGCGGAGCGCACCCGGTCCCTGCAGACGGAGATGCAGGAGCGCCGCAAGGCCGAGGAGGCGTTGCAGCAGGCCCAGAAGATGGAGGCGGTCGGCCAGCTCACCGGCGGGATCGCCCACGACTTCAACAACCTGCTTCAGGTCATGCTCGGCAACCTGCACATGTTGCAGAGCACGCTGCGTGCCGGCGATCCGCTGCTGCGGCACGTCGCCATGGCCGTCACGGCGGGCGACCGCGCCGCGGCGCTCACCCGGCATCTTCTGGCCTTTGCCCGGCGCCAGCCGCTGACGCCGCGCAGCCTGGATTTGAACGCCCTTGTCGCCGCCATGAGCGGCCTGATCCAGCAATCCGTCGGCGAATCGATCCGGGTGGAGACGGTGCTGGCCGACGGGCTTTGGCGGACCTGGGCGGACGCAAACCAAGTCGAAAGCGCCTTGCTCAACCTCGCCATCAACGCCCGCGACGCCATGCCGGACGGCGGGCTCCTGCGCGTCGAGACGAGCAACACCGTTCTGGACGAGACCATTTCGGATGCGCAGGGGGATATCCTTCCCGGCCGCTACGTCCTGCTCCGCATCACCGATACCGGAAGCGGCATGCCGCCGGACGTGCTGGAGCGGGCGTTCGAACCCTTCTTCACGACGAAGCCGATCGGCCAGGGCACCGGCCTCGGGCTGAGCCAGCTCTATGGCTTCGCGCGTCAATCTGGCGGGCACGCGGCGATGCGGTCGCAGCCCGGCCAGGGCACCACCGTCAGCCTGTATCTGCCGCAGCATGACGGTGTGGACGGCGCCGACAGCTCGGTCCCCGTAGCGGACGCGTCGTCGCCGGACCCGTCCCGCAACGATGAAACCATCCTGGTGGTCGAGGACGAGGCCCTGGTCCTGATGCTGTGGGTCGAGGCGCTGGAAGGGCAGGGATACCACGTCGTGCAGGCCGCCGAACCCGAGGCGGCGATCCGGGTCCTGGAGTCGGACACGGCGATCGACCTTCTGATCACCGACGTCGGGCTGCCCGGAATGACCGGGCGGGATCTGGCCGATGTCGCGCGGGAGCTTCGCCCCGGGTTGAGGGTGCTGTTCGTGACCGGCTACGCGCATTACGCCGCTCTCGAAGCGGACAGCTTGGGAGCGGGCACGCGGATGCTCAGCAAGCCGGTCGGCGTGGACACCTTGCAGATCACCGTCCGCGCCTTGCTGGATGGGGATGAGGCCTGACGTTGCGGTGGCAGGCAAACCAGGGCGATTGCATCTGACATTCCCTCTCCCCGGAGAGGAGAGGGCTATGAAGGCAAAACGCGATTGCTCTGGCGGGTGGACGGCGGCAACTCGACAAGCTCCACGCACATCGCCTACAACCGGTCATCCGTCCTGTGGGTGGAATGGAAACCGGTTTGAACGGTGCAACGTCAGCACGGCCATCGGCCTCCCCTCTCCGTTCTGGGGAGCGGGGCGGGGTGAGCGGGCATCGCGAGAAGGGCGGCGCCGCGCTTGCGGCGCTTGCGCTCCGCGGGCGATCCGGGCTGGCCGCGGCGCTGGCCGCCGTTCTTCTGTTGATGCTGGCCCAGGTGCCGGGGCAAGCGGTCGCCATACTTTCCGCCGGTCTGGCACAGTCCTTCTGGGCGGCGTCGATGTGCGGACCGGACGGGGCGTCGGACCGGATGCCCGCCGCGCCCGATCAGCCCAAGCACGATCTGGAGCATTGCCTGGGCTGCCAGCTCGGCTGCGCGCATCCGGCGATGCTGACCCCGGCGGACGTCACCGTTCCGCCGCCCCGGCTGTTCGGGGCGCTGCGCGCGCTTCCCCTCCGAACCTGCAAGCTCCGCCGCCGGAGCATTTTCCGTCCGAACGCCCGTGCTCCGCCGATGAAGTGTCCTGCCCCGACCAACTGATCCTCCGACACATCCTTTCTTGCAGGACTCCGTCATCATGAAGAAGCACGCCCTGGCGCTCGCCGCGCTGATCGCCCTGACCGCCGGCACCGCCCTGGCCCATGGTTTCAAGGCCGGACCGGTTGACATCGAACATCCCTGGGCGCGCGCGACCGCACCCTCGGCCCCGAACGGCTCGGCCTACATGGTGCTGAGCACCCACGGCCTGGACAGCGACCGCCTGCTGTCGGCCAGCACGCCCGTCGCCGACAAGGCGGAACTGCACACCCACCTGATGGACAACGGCGTCATGAAGATGCGCCAGGTCGACGCCATCGAGGTGTCGCCCGGCTCGCCGACCGCGCTGCAGCCCGGCGGCCTGCACGTCATGCTGTTCGGTCTGAAGCAGCCGCTCGCTCCGGGGAAGGCGTTCCCGCTGACCCTGACCTTCGAGAAGGCCGGGCCGGTGACCGTCCAAGTGGACGTGCAGAGCGCCGGGTCCGCCGCCCCGTCCCATGGCGGTGCCGGCGGGCCGCAGGCCGGCGGCACGCAGCACAAGCACTGACGGGCATGCGCCACGCCGGCCCCTTTCCAATGGCCGGCGTGGCCGCAACTGCAGGTCCGTACTGATATACCAGCATCGCATTTGACCGTCCGGCCCCAGGGGCGCAGGGTGTGGCGCGCCGGTCCGGCATAAGGACCGGCGCGCCACAGGAAGGACCGCCCCGCCCATGAGCGCCGCCCGATGACCACCACCGAAAAGGCCCTGTCCTCCTCTTCCTCCGGGCGGGCCGGCATCGCCTGGATGCTGCTGACCACGCTTCTGTTCGTGACGCAGGACGCGACCCTGCGCGTTCTGGTGCAGACCTATCCCTTTGCCGAGGTCGCCTGGGCGCGCTTCGCGGTGCATCTGGCCATCGCCTTCGCCGTGGTTGCGGTGCGCTCCCCCAGCCATTTGATCGCCAAGCGTCCGGGGATCCAGATCCTTCGCTCCGCCCTGCTGGCGGTGCTGACGCTGCTGGTGGCGGTGTCCTACAAGACGCTGCCCTTCGTGGACGTGGCGGCCATCGCCAACGTGGCGCCGGTCCTGGTCACCGTCCTCTCCGTTCCGCTGCTCAAGGAGAAAGTGGGCTGGCGGCGCGGTCTGGGGGTGCTGGGCTGCTTCATCGGGGCGATGATCATCATCGGCCCGGCCAGCATCGTCTTCCAATGGGCGATCCTGCTGCCGTTGGCCGCCGCGCTGTGCAACGCGCTCTACCAGATCGTCACCCGACTGCTGCGCGGCGGCGATTCTACCCTGACGACCTTCTTCTATACCAGCATGGCCGGTACGGTGATCTGCGGGCTGCTGCTGCCCTTCGGCTGGGTGACGCCGGACCTGACGGGGGCGGCGCTGATGATCATGCTCGGCGTGCTGGGGGCGTGCAGCCATTACTGCCTGATCCGCGCCTACACGGTGGCGGACGCGGCGACGGTGGCGCCCTTCGGCTACACGACGCTGATCTGGGCGGTGCTCTATGGCCTGCTGGTCTTCGGGGAGTCGCCCAGCGCCTCGACCCTCGCCGGCGGTCTGGTGATCGTCGCCAGCGGCATCTACATCTTCCACCGCGAGCAGGTGCGGGCGCGCGAGGCGGCCAAGGAAGCGGCGAACGGGGCCTGAACGGCCCCCGATTCTCCCGCTGATTCCCTATGCCGGAGGCACGTACACAGGACGTTCAGGTACCCGAAATATCACGGGCCGTACGCGTCGAACTGTAACATGCTCCGCGTACCGTACGCCTGCCGGTGAGGGCCGGCGTTTTTTCAACCCACAAGCAACGAGAACAGCAATGAACGGACTGCCCAAGCAGACGTGGCGCTGCCGCGTTGCCGAACTGTTGAACGACCCCGTGGTCCAGGCCGTGTTGCGGCGGGACCGCCTGACCCACGAGCAGGTTCTGGCACAGCTCACCCCCATTGCCGAGCACCTGCGCCGCAACACTCCCCCCGATCGACCCGCAAGGCGGCTTCCGCGCGAAGCCTTCTGACCTTTCAACGACCTTCCAATGAGAAAAGGCCGCCCGGTGAAACGGGCGGCCTTCTTCTTGCGGGGCGATTTCTTGCAAGCCGGTTGCGGATCAGCCGGCGATCTCGAACTTGATCCCCTGGGCCAGCGGCAGGGCGCGCGAGTAGTTCACCGTGGCCGTCTGGCGGCGCATGTAGCCCTTCCAGGCGTCGGAGCCGGACTCGCGCCCGCCGCCCGTCTCCTTCTCGCCGCCGAAGGCGCCGCCGATTTCCGCGCCCGACGGGCCGATGTTGACGTTGGCGATGCCGCAGTCGCTGCCCGCCGCCGACAGGAAGCTTTCGGCCTCGCGGATGTCGGTGGTGAAGATGCAGGAGGAGAGTCCCTGCGGCACCGCGTTCTGAAGCGCGATGGCCTCCTCCAGCGTCTCGTAGGTCAGGACGTAGAGGATCGGGGCGAAGGTCTCGTGGCGGACGATGTCGGTCTGGCCCGGCATCTCGACGATGGCCGGCTGCACGTACCAGGCGTCCGGATACTGATCCGCCAGGGCACGGCCGCCGCCGGTCACCACGCCGCCGTCGGCCTTGGCCTGCTCCAACGCGCGCTGCATGCCCTCATAGGCGCCCTTGTCGTTCAGCGGGCCGACCAGCACGCCAGACTCCAGCGGGTTGCCGATGGGAACGGAGGCGTAGGCGGCCTTGAGGCGCGGCAGCAGCGTGTCGCGCACGTCCTTGTGGACGATCAGGCGGCGCAGCGTGGTGCAGCGCTGGCCGCAGGTGCCAACCGCCGAGAAGACGATGGCGCGCACCGCCATGTCGAGGTCGGCCGACGGTGCCACGATCATGGCGTTGTTGCCGCCCAGCTCCAGGATCGGGCGGGCGAAGCGCTCCGCCACCTTCAGCGCGACCTCGCGGCCCATGCGGGTCGAACCGGTGGCCGACACGATGGGAACCAGCGGGCTGGCGACCAGAGCCTCGCCGACGTCGCGCCCGCCGTTGACGACCTGCAGCAGGTCCGCCGGGGCGTCGCCGAAGCGGGCCACCGCGCGCTCGAAGATGCGCTGGCAGGCGAGCGCGGTCAGCGGGGTCTTCTCCGACGGCTTCCAGATCACCGGATCGCCGCAGACCAGCGCCAGGGCGGCGTTCCAGGCCCAGACCGCGACCGGGAAGTTGAAGGCGGAGATCACCGCGCAGGGACCCATCGGGTGCCAGGTCTCGCGCATCGCGTGGCCTGGACGCTCCGACGCGATGGTCAGGCCGTAGAGCTGGCGGGACAGGCCGACCGCGAAGTCGCAGATGTCGATCATCTCCTGGACCTCGCCCAGGCCCTCCTGGAAGATCTTGCCCATCTCCAGCGTGACGAGACGGCCGAGATCCTCCTTGGCGTCGCGCAGTTCCTCGCCCAGCAGGCGGACCAGCTCGCCGCGGCGCGGCGCCGGGACGGAGCGCCACGCCTCGAAAGCGCGCTGGGCGCGGGCGGCCACCTCCGGAATCTCCGACGCCGGGGTGACCGGCGCCACGCCCAGCGCAGCGCCGTCGATGGGCGAGCGGACGGACAGGCCGGCCCCGTCGGCGGGAAGCTCAAGGCCGAGGCGGGAGAGAAGGTCGCGGTGCTGCATGGAAAAGGTCCTCGGTGTAAGGCAACCGGTGGAGGGGTGGCGCGCGGTGCTGTCGCGGTTCGTCATCATAACCCTCTCCCCTCTGGGGAGAGGGTGGCCCGCAGGGCCGGTGAGGGGGATGTGCGTAACGGAATGTCCGGCAAAAGCGCAACCCCCTCACCCTAACCCTCTCCCCGGAGGGGAGAGGGGACTTCAAGTCGTCAGCGCTGGCGCCCGGCGGCGCGGATGTCGGACAGGCTGCGGTTCGGCGTCAGGGCTTCGGGGTCGAGCCTGACGTGCAGAATGGCCGGCCGGCCGGAGGCGCGGGCGCGCTCGAAGGCCGGGGCGAACTCCTCCGTCCGCTCCACCGTCTCGCCATGGCCGCCATAGGCGCGGGCGAGCGCGGCGAAGTCCGGGTTGGTCAGGGCGGTGCCGGACACGCGGCCCGGATACTCGCGCTCCTGATGCATGCGGATGGTGCCGTACATGCCGTTGTCGATGACCAGCACGATGAGGTTGGCGCCCTCCTGCACGGCGGTGCCGAACTCCAGCCCGGTCATCTGGAAGCAGCCGTCGCCGGCGAAGCAGACCACGTCCCGCTCCGGGTGGAGCAGCTTGGCCGCGACGGCGGCGGGCAGGCCGTAGCCCATTGAGCCGCAGACCGGCGCCGCCTGCGTGCCGAAGCGGCGGAAGCGCCAGAAACGGTGGATCCAGGTGGCGTAATTGCCGGCGCCGTTGGTCAGGATGGCGTCGTCGGGCAGGGTGTCGCGCAGCCAGGACATGACGGCGCCCATCTGGACGTCGCCGGGGATGGTGGCCGGCGGCTCGCTCCAGGCGGTGTAGGCGGCGTGCGCGGCCTCGGCCCGACCGGCCCAGGCGGGGGAGGCCGGCGCCTCCAGCCCGGCCACGGCGTCGAGGAAGCCCCCCGGCGTGGCGTTGATGGCGAGGTCGGGGCTGTAGACGCGGCCCAGCTCCTCCGCCCCCGGATGGACGTGGATCAGCGTCTTGCCGGTTTCTGGGATGCCGAGCAGCCCGTAGCTCTGCGACGGCACCTCCGAGAAGCGGCCGCCGAGCAGCAGAATCACGTCGGCGTCCTTCACCAGGGCGGTCAGCTTCGGGTTGATGCCCAGCCCGATGTCGCCCGCGTAGTTCGGATGCGTGTGGTCGAACAGCATCTGGCGGCGGAAGGTGACGGCCACCGGCAGCGCGAAGGTCTCGGCGAAGACGTGCAGCGAGGCCACCGCGTCCTCGGTCCAGCGAGACCCTCCGGCGATTACCAGCGGGCGCTTCGCCCCGGCGAGCAGCCGCCCGACCTCGGCGACCTGGGCGGGGGTGGGGGCGCTGTCCACCGGCCTGTCTCTTATACACATCTCCGAGCCCACGAGACTATAACAGCTATCTCGTATGC
>NZ_JAUQTX010000134.1:0-18478 GCF_059803775.1 Azospirillum sp. UFLA03-27
AACGCAGGGGAGGGAACTGCCGTCGCTTTGCGATAAACCCCCTCCCCTGCGAAGCGGGGGAGGGTCGGGGTGGGGGTGCCGAGGGATTGAGCCTCGTCTACCCGTCCAGCACCACCGCCTCCAGCGCGGGCAGGTCGCAGACGAAGACGTTCGGCGCCTGCTCGACCACCAGACCCGCACGCTTGAACTCGGCGATGGTGCGGCTGGCCGTCTCCATCCCGACGCCGAGCATGGCGCCCAGATCCTCGCGGCCCGACAGCAGGACCGGCTCGCTCGGAGCATCGGCGGCAAGCTTCAAAAACAGGCGGGCCAGCCGCCGTCGGGCGCTGCCGGTGGACAGCTCGGTCAGCCACTCGTCGGCCTGGTGCAGGGATTGGTACCAGCGCTCCATCAGGCGGGCGTGCAGGCGCGGCGTCTCCTTGCTCAGCCGCTCGACCACGGCCCGCGGCAGGCGGCAGGTCTCGGCCTCCTGAAGCACGACGGCGGTGTGCTCGTAGGGCTTGCCGACCAGCACCTCCAGCCCGGCCACGGCGCCCCGACGGAGCAGCCGGACAATGCGCTGCGTCCCGTCGGGGAGGAACTGGACCAGCTTCACCAGCCCGCTGCGGATCGTGTAGAGGGAGCCGCCCTCGTCCCCCGTGCTGTAGAGCGTGGCGCCGGGCTGGAAGCGCAACTCGTCGATGGGAATGTGGATCAGGTCGAAATCCTGGTCGCGCAGGTCGCCGAACAGGACGAGGTCCCGGATGGCGCAGCTGCTGCAGCGCGCGGTGCCCAGCCGCGCGGCGTCGATTCCGTTCCGATGCACTCCTGCCCGCCTTCCGTCCGCCGGACCCGTTCCGGTTCCGCCCGAAGCTTCGGAGCGAATTTTACGCGATCCGGTCGAAAAGTGCCAACCGCGTGGATCCGCCCCGCGCGATATCCCGTATCCTGTCCTACCCCCTCTTCCCACGTTGCGGGCAGCGAAAGGCAATCTATATGACCAATCGCTTATGCCCTTGTTCTGAAGTGGTATTGTCTCAGTCCCCCGCCGTTGATAACCAAAGAGATGCCCGCCACGTCAAACATTCGACATTATCTGAAATCATCGAATAGACCGGACGGCGAGCAGGGCATTAAGGAGCGACCTATTGGATTGTCATTGTTTTCGGAATGAACGCTGCCGCGAGGATCAGCGCCATGACTGTTGGTGATTTGGACCTCGACGCCTGCAGCCGGGAACCGATTCATCGCCCCGGCAGCATCCAGCCTCACGGCATGCTGTTGGCCTTCTCCGGAAGCGACGTCGGCGACACCCTGATCCAAGCCAGCGCCAACGCCGCGCCGGCGCTGTCCCTGCCGCTGGTGCAGGCGTTGGGTCAGCCGTTGGAACGGGCGCTGCACCCGCAGATCGCCGCCGCAGTCCGCTCCTTTCTCGCCGCCGGTCCGGTTCCCTCCCGCCCGGTGCCGGTCGCCTTGACCGAACTGCCCGGTGCCGGCCGTTATCAGCTTCTCGCCCACGCCGTCGATGCCGCGGCGGGCAACAGCGTGGTGATCCTGGAACTGGAACGGCTGGAGGGGCTGGAGACCGACCTCCTCGACCACGTCTACCCGCGCATGCGCGAGGCGCTGGAGCGGTTGGACGCGCTGAACGCGCCGACCGACCTTCTGAGCTGCGCCGCGCAGGAGGTCCGCGCGCTCACCGGCTTCGACCGCGTGCTGATCTACCGCTTCGACGCCGACTGGCACGGCACGGTGGTGGCGGAGGACGGGAACGGGCGGCTGCCCTCCTACATGGACCTGCGCTTTCCCGCCTCCGACATCCCCACCCAGGCGCGCGAGCTGTACCGGCTGAACCGCCAGCGGCTGATCCCCGACGCCGGCTACGCCCCGGTGCCCCTGGTCGCGCTGCCGCCGGTCCCCGAAGGGGCGCCGCCGCTGGACCTCAGCTTCTCCGTCCTGCGCAGCGTGTCGCCGGTGCATGTGCAATACATGCGGAACATGGAAACCGCCTCCTCCATGTCGGTGTCGATCCTGCTGCACGGAGCCCTCTGGGGGCTGGTCTCCTGCCACCACCACGAGCCGAAGGCGGTGTCCTACGCCGTGCGCTCGGCCTGCGACCTGATCGCGCAGATCCTGTCGGTGCGCATCGCCGCGGTGGAGGACCGGCGCGACGCGGAGCACCGCATCGCCCTGCAGGCCATCCAGGCGCGGCTGCTGGCTGCCATGGCCCAGGCCGATCCCTTCATCGCGGGCCTGACCGAGCATCCCGACGACCTGCTGCGCTTCGCCAACGCCAGTGGGGCCGCCGTCGTCTTCGAACGGCGCTGCATGCTGGTCGGCGACACCCCGACGGAAGAGCAGGTGCGCGGCCTCGTGGATTGGCTGGCCGGCCAGGGCGAGCCGGAGCAGTTCGAGACCGACAGCCTGCCCGCCCTCTACCCGGCTGCGGCCGATTTCGGAGGCAAGGCGGCGGGGTTGCTGGCCATCGCCGTGTCGAAGCTGCACGCCAGCTACGTGCTGTGGTTCCGGCCCGAGGTGGTGCGCACCGTCCGCTGGGGCGGCGATCCGCGCAAGCCGCTCGACCACGATGGCCGGGGGCTGACCCCGCGCGCCTCCTTCGAAACTTGGAAGGAGACGGTGCGCCACCGCGCGCTGCCCTGGACCGCGGCGGAGCGCGACACCGCCGCGGCGTTGCGCCACGCCGTCATCGGCATCGTCCTGCGCAAGGCGGAGGAACTGGCCGCCCTGTCGCGGGAGTTGGCACGCTCCAACAAGGAGCTGGAGTCCTTCTCCTACTCCGTCTCCCATGACCTGCGCGCGCCATTCCGCCACATCGTCGGTTACGCCGAGCTGTTGCAGGAGCTGGAGTCGGATCGGTTGAGCGCCACCGGGAAGCGTTATCTGGACGTTATCGTGGACGCGGCCAACAGCGCCGGGACTCTGGTGGACAATCTGCTGCACTTCTCGCAGATGGGGCGCAGCGAGCTGGCCCCCGTTTCGGTGGACATGAACGCCCTGGTGGCGGAGGTGCGGGAGACGTTGGCCCCCGACACCGCCGGGCGGGCCATCGACTGGGACGTCGCCCCGCTGCCCACGGTGCGCGGCGATCCCGTGATGATGCGGCTGGTTCTGCAAAATCTTTTGTCGAACGCCATCAAATACTCCCGTGGCCGGGAACCGGCGCGCATCGCCGTGGGTTGCGAGGACCGGCCCACCGAAACCCTCTTCTTCGTCAGGGACAACGGGGTCGGCTTCAATCAGGCTTACGAGAAGAAGCTGTTCGGGGTCTTCCAACGGCTGCACCGCAACGAGGAATTCGAAGGCATCGGCATCGGTCTGGCCAACGTGCGCCGCGCCGTGGACCGCCATGGCGGGCGGACCTGGGCCGACGGGCGGCTCGACAAGGGGGCCATCTTCTACTTCACGCTGCCGAAAGCCGGGACGGCAAAACCGGATCTGCGAGATCTTGATGAGTGACCTGAAACCCATCCTGCTGGTTGAGGACAATCCGCGGGACCTGGAGCTGACCCTGGCGGCGCTGGAGAAATGCCAGCTCGCCAACGACGTCATCGTCGCCCGCGACGGCGAGGAGGCGCTGCGGATGCTGACCCGCCGCGATCCTGAAACCGGGAAGCCGACCCAGCTTCCCGCCGTCGTCCTGCTCGACCTCAAGCTGCCGAAGATCGACGGGCTGGAGGTGCTGGAGCGGGTGAAGAGCGACCCCGAGACCCGGCACGTCCCCATCGTGATGCTCACCGCGTCGCGCGAGGAGAGCGACCTCGTGCGCAGCTACAAGCTGGGCGTGAACGCCTTCGTGGTGAAGCCGGTGGACTTCAAGGCCTTCTTCCAGGCGATCCGCGACCTGGGCGCCTTCTGGGCGATCCTGAACGAACCCCCGGTCGGCTGCGCCCGCCGTCCGGCGGGAACCCCACCTGCGGGAAAAGGCGCCTGAAGGAATGCCCTCCGGAATGCCCTCCGCGGTGACCATCCTGCATCTGGAAGACAGCCCGCTGGACTGCGAGCTGGCCTGCGCGCGCCTGCGGAAGGCGGGAATCTCCTGCGACGTGACCCGCGTGGACACCCGCGCGGCTTTCGAGGCGGCGCTGGTCAAGGCGGCGATGGACGGGCGGCACTTCGACCTGATCCTGGCCGACTTCTCCCTGCCCGATTTCGACGGGCTGGAGGCGCTGGGCATCGCCAGGACCCGCGCCCCGGAAACCCCGTTCCTGTTCCTGTCCGGGCGGATGGGGGAGGAAACGGCGGTGTCAGCCTTGAAGATGGGGGCCCGCGACTATGTGCTGAAGCAGCGGCTGGCCCATCTGCCCGCCGCGGTGGAGCGGGCGATCCTGGAGGCGCGCACCCTGGCCGAGCGGCGGCAGGCCGAGGAGAATCTGCGCCGGCTGCGGCAGGCCATCGACGACATCCGCGACTACGCCATCGTCACGCTGGATCTGGAGGGCCGCATCACCTCGTGGAACGAGGGCAGCCGCCGCCTTTTCGGCCACACCGAGGAGGAGGCGCTGGGCCGCCCGCTGTCGCTGCTCTTCGCGCCGGAGGAGCGTTGCGCGGAGAACATCCGCGGCCTGCTGGCCGGGGTGGCGGAGAAGGAGCGCTGCGAGGTCGAATGGATCCACGCGGCGCGGGACGGGCGGCGCTTCTTCGGCTCCACGGTGCTGACCGTGGCGCGCGATGCCACGGGTGCGCCGGCCGCCTATTCGGTGGTGGTGCGCGACATCACCGACCGCCGCGCCTCGGAAATCGCGCTGCGCGACAGCGAGGCCAAGTTCCGCGCCATCGCGGAAAGCATGCCGCAGCTCGTCTGGTCGGCCCCGCCGGACGGGCTTCCCGATTATTACAACCTGCATTGGTTCGCCTACACCGGCACCCGGCCGGAGGCGATGACCGGCACCGCCTGGATGGAGGTGGTCCATCCGGACGACCGGGCGCGGACCGCCGCGCTGTGGACCGCCGCGGTGCGGTCGGGCGATTTCTACGAGGTCGAGTACCGGCTGCGCGAAGCCGGGGGCCGGTACCTCTGGTTCCTCGGGCGGGCGGTGCCGCTGCGCGACGGCGACGGTCGGATCACCCGCTGGTTCGGCACCTGCACCGACATCGACGACGCGGTGAAGGCCCGCGCCGCCCAGGCCGACGCCCGCGAGGATCTGGAGCGGCAGGTGGCCGAGCGCACGGCGGAGCTGGTGGCCGCCAACCGCCGGCTGCTGGGCGAGGTGGCGGAGCGGCAGCGCGCCCAGGCCGACCTCAGCGCGCTCTACGCCAAGACGCCGGTGCCGCTGCACTCCCTGGACGCCGAGGGGCGGCTGCTGAGCGTCAGCGACCGCTGGCTGGAGTTCATGGGCTACGAGAGCCGGGGCCAAGTGCTTGGGCGCAACATCACGGAGTTCATGCCGCCGGACGTCGCGCGGGAGCACCGGGAGAACCTTTGGCCGGAGCTGCTGCGGCTCGGCGCGTTCCAGGACATGCCCTACCGGCTGGTCAAGCGGTCAGGAGAGGTCGCCGACGTTCTGGTGTCCGCCCGGATCGAGCGGGACGGGTGGGGGAGCTTCCTGCGCACCATGGCCGCCGTGGTCGACGTCTCCGCCCGCCTGCGCGCCGAGGCGGAGCGCGAGCGGGCCGAGGAGGCGCTGCGCCATTCCCAGAAGATGGACGCGCTGGGCCAGCTCACCGGCGGCATCGCCCATGACTTCAACAACCTGCTGACGGCGATCTCCGGCAATCTGGACCTGCTGCTGTCCCGATTGGACACGGCGGAGCGGGCGGACCTGCGCGACTACGCCACCCACGCCAAGGTCGGGGCGACCCGCGCCGCCGGACTGACGCAGCGCCTTCTCGCCTTCGCCCGGCGGCAGCCGCTGCGCCCCGACGCGACGGAGCCCTGCGTGCTGGTCCAAGGGATGGAGGATCTGCTGCGCCGCACGGTGGGCGAGCAGGTGTCCATCGCGACCGATTGCCCGCCGGACGCTTGGGCGGCTTGGTGCGATTCCAACCAGTTGGAGATCGCCCTGCTGAATCTGGTGGTGAACGCCCGCGACGCCATGCCGGACGGCGGGCGCATCACCATCACCGCCGCCAACGCCCATCTGACGGCGGCCGACGTGGCGGGCGACGCCTCCGGCGCGGCGCCTGGCGATTATGTGGTCCTGACCGTCGCCGACACCGGCATGGGCATGCCGCCCGACATCATCAAGCGCGCCTTCGATCCCTTCTTCACCACCAAGCCGATAGGGCAGGGGACAGGGCTGGGGCTGTCGCAGGTCTATGGCTTCGTCAGCCAGTCGCACGGGCTGGTGCGCATCGACAGCGAGGCCGGGCGGGGCACCGCCGTGCGCCTCTACCTGCCGCGCTGCGACGGGGAGGAGAACGTTGGCCTTCCACCGGGCACCGTCGCGGCGCCCGCCGCCAACGGCGCGGTGGATGGCGTGGCGGACAACACCGCCGGAACCGTGCTGCTGGTGGAGGACGAGGCGCTGGTCCGCATGGTCGCGGTGCAGGCGCTGGAGGACGCCGGGCTGGACGTGATCGAGGCGTCGGACGGGACGGAGGCGCTGGAGTTGCTGGACGGCGGGCTGCGCGCCGATCTGGTGGTGACCGACGTGGGACTGCCCGGCATGAACGGGCGGCAACTGGCCGAGGCGGTGCATGAGCGGCGGCCCGAGCTGGGCGTGCTGTTCATGACCGGCTACGCCTACGACGCGACGCTCGGCACCGGCATCCTGGAGCCGGGCTGCGAGGTTCTCCAGAAGCCCTTCGAGACGACGGCGCTGGTTGCCCGCGTCACCGGCATGCTGGCCCACACGCGTGGCGGCAGTGGTGGTGGCGGTGCCCTGCGCGAATCTGTCCCGGAACGTCGCTGCGACTGATGCGTTACTCTCCTCCAAGGACGAGTCCGGCCCCGCGCACGGACTCCGCGCGGGGGGAGGACGGGCGATGCTTCAGGTCTCCGAATCGCAGGTGCGCCTTGGGCTCTCCGCGCCGGATAAGACGGAGGCCATCCGCATCGCCGGGCGGGCGATGGTCGACAGCGGCCTGATCGACCCCGGCTACATCGACAGCATGCTGGGCCGCGAGGCGGTGTCCGGCACCTACCTCGGCAGCGGCATCGCCATCCCCCACGGGCTTCCCGACGCGCGCGATCTGGTGCGGCGGACCGGCGTGGTGGTCGTGCAGTTTCCGCAGGGCGTCGATTGGGGCGGCGGGGAACCGGCGCGGCTGGTCGTCGGCATCGCCGCCAAGTCGGACGAGCACATCGCCGTGTTGCAACGGCTGACCGGCGTTCTGGGCGATCCCGCGGAGGCCGCGCGGCTGGGCAGCACGGGCGACCCGCACGCCATCATGGCCGTTCTGAACGGCGAGGCACCCGCCGCGCCCGTGAATGAGTCGGCCGCGCTTCCCATCGACGGGGACAGCATAGCGGTCACCGCCCCCTCCCCCCACGGGCTGCACGCCCGCCCGGCAACGGCGCTGGTCGAGGTCGCCAAGCGCTTCCGCGCGGAGATCGCCGTCCGGCATGGCGGCACCACGGCCAACGCCAAGAGCCTGATTTCCCTGCTGCGCCTCGGCGCGTCGGGTGGTCAGCCGCTGACCGTCACCGCGTCGGGTGAGGACGCGGCGGCGGCGCTCCAGGCCATCCGTGCCGCCTTCGAGGCGGGATTGGACGAGCCTGTTCCCGTGGCGATGCCCACGGAGGAGCCGGCCCCGCGGACCGTCCCGGCCGATCTCGATTACGACGGGCGGGTGATCGCCGGCATCTCCGCTTCCCCCGGCGTCTCCATCGGCCCGGTCTGGAAGTTCCAGCGCGAGGAGCTGACGGTCGCCGAGACCGCCCCCGATCCCGAAGCCCAGCACCGCCGGCTGGATCAGGCGCTCGCCGCCGCCGCCGCCGACCTGCGCAACCTGCACGAGGAGTTCTGGAAGAAGGCCGGCGCTGCCAAGGCGGCCATCTTCAAGGCGCATCAGGAGCTTCTCGACGATCCGGAGATGGTCGCCGAGGCCCATGCCCTGATCGACCGCGGCAAGAGCGCCGGCTGGGCGTGGCGCGCGGTCTACGAGGAGCGCGCCGGCACGCTGGCCCAGCTCGCCGACCCGCTGTTGGCTGGCCGGGCCGCCGACCTCAGCGACGTCGGGCGCCGCGTGCTGCGCCTGCTGGCGGTGGTGACGGAGAGCGTGGCGGCCCTGCCGGACCACCCCGTCATCCTGCTGGCCGAGGATCTGGAGCCGTCCGACACGGCGAAGCTCGACCCGGCCAAGGTGCTGGGGCTGTGCACGGCGGGGGGCGGCGCCACCTCCCACACGGCGATCATCGCGCGCTCGCTGGACATCCCCGCGGTCGTCGCCGCCGGGCCGTCGGTGCTGGACCTGGAGAACGGACGGGCGGCGATCCTCGACGGCGACGGCGGCGTGCTGGTCGCCGACCCCAGCGCGCGCGACCGCGGCCGCGCCGCCGAGGCGAGGGTCAAGGTGGGCGAGCGGCGGGAGGCCGAGCGGCTCGACCGCTACAAGCCCGCCATCACCACGGACGGCCGGCGCGTCGAGGTCGCCGCCAACATCTCCGACCCGGCGGAGGCGGTGCAGGCCGTGGAGGCCGGCGGCGAGGGCGTCGGGCTGATGCGCACCGAATTCCTGTTCCTTCAGCGCGACCTGCCGCCGGACGAGGAGGAGCAGTTCGCCGCCTACCAGACCATGGTGCGGGCGATGAACGGGCTGCCGATCATCCTGCGCACGCTGGACATCGGCGGCGACAAGAACGTCCCCTATCTGCGCATGCCGGCGGAGGGCAACCCCTTCCTGGGTGTGCGCGGCATCCGTCTGTGCTTCGAGCGGGAGGACCTGTTCCGCACCCAGCTCCGCGCCATGCTGCGAGCCTCCGTGGAAGGGCCGGTGCGCATCATGTACCCGATGATCGCCGCCCCGGCGGAGCTGGAGCGCGCCAAGGCGATCACCGAGGCGGTGCGGCGGGAGCTGAACGTGCCGCCGGTCGAGCTTGGCATCATGATCGAGGTGCCGTCCGCCGTGATGATGGCCGACCGGCTGGCGCGGGAGGTGTCCTTCTTCTCCATCGGCACCAACGACCTGACGCAGTATGTGCTGGCGATGGACCGGCTGCATCCGGTGTTGGCCCCGCAGGCGGACGGGCTGCACCCCGCCGTCCTGCGCATGGTGGAGCACACGGTGGACGCCGCCCGCCGCGCCGGAATCTGGGTCGGCGCCTGCGGCGGCGTGGCCGGCGACCCGGCGGGGGCGGTGCTGCTGTCCGGACTGGGCGTCACGGAGCTGAGCGTGGCCATTCCCGCCGTTCCCTCGGTCAAGGCGCGGCTGCGCGCCATCGCCATGGCCGACGCCGAGCGCACCGCCCGCGAGGCGCTGGACTGCGCCGACGCGGCGGAGGTAAGAGCGTTGGTCCGCCAACGTTTCGCCGACGCCGGAGGTGTATCATGAGCCCGCAGCCCACCCCACGCCCCGGTGTCGTCACCGTGACGCTGAATGCCGCCATCGACCAGACGCTGGACGTGCCGGGATTCGCCGCCGGAGCGGTCAACCGGGCGGTCGCCGAGACGCGGACCGCCGGCGGCAAGGGCATCAACGTCGCCGCCTTCCTGGCCGGCGCCTCCTTGGCGGGCGGCGCCACGCCCGTCACCGCCACCGGCTTCCTCGGCGAGGAGAACACCGCCGTGTTCGACGCGCTGTTCCGCCGCCGCGGCATCCGCGACCGCTGCCTGCGTCTGCCGGGCCGCAGCCGGGTGAACATCAAGCTGGTGGACCGCGAGGGCCGCTCCGTCACCGACATCAACCTGCCGGGCTTGCATGTCCCGGCGGAAAGCTGGCGGGGGCTGCTGACCGTGGTGGACGACCTCGCCGTCACCAACCGGACCTTCGTTCTGTCGGGCAGCGTCCCGATGGGCGTGCCGGACACCGCCTATGCCGAGATGGTCACCGCCCTGCACCGGCGCGGCGCCTTCGTGGTGGTGGACGCCAGCGGCCCGCCGCTGCGCCACGCCGTGGCCGCCCGCCCCGACATGGTGAAGCCGAACGCGGCGGAGCTGGCCGAGCTGCTGGGCCGCCCGCTGAAGGATCGGGCCGAGGTGGTGCGCGCGGCGCGCGAACTGTCGGAGTCCGGCATCGCGCTCGTCGTCGTGTCGCTGGGCGCCGAGGGCGCCGTCTTCGTGGAGGGCGGCCGCGCGCTGCTCGCCGTGCCGCCGCCCGTGGAGGTCGCCAGCACGGTCGGCGCCGGGGATGCCATGGTGGCCGGGGTCGTTGCCGCCCGGCTGGAGGGCATGGGGTTGGAAGACTGCGCGCGGCGCGGCACCGCCTTCGCCGCCGGCACGCTGTCCCGCCTCGGCCCCGAACTGCCGCCGCCGGAGCGCCTCGCCGAGCTGATGCGGGCCGTTCGGGTGGAGGAATTGTAAGGCATTTCAGCGCCGGAGGGATCGCGATGGCAAAGCTCGTGGCTGTGACCGCCTGCCCGACGGGGATCGCCCACACCGTCATGGCGGCCGAGGCGTTGCGCCGCACCGCCGCGCTGATGGGCCACGCCATCGCGGTGGAGACCCAGGGGTCGAACGGTGTGCAGACGCCGCTCTCCGCCGCCGACATCGCGGCGGCCGACGCGGTGATCCTGGCCGCCGACATCGCCGTGGACGATTCCCGCTTCGCCGGCAAGCCAATCCTGCGCACCACGACCGCCGCGGCGATCCGCGACACCAAATCGGTGGTTGGCAACGCCCTGGCCGATGTCCCCGGCGCGCAGCCCGAAGCCGCCCGTCCGCAGCCAGCCCCGAAACCGGCTCCCACCGTGGTGCGCAGCCCCGGCCTGCTGGTCGCCATCACCGCCTGCCCGACCGGCATCGCCCACACCTTCATGGCGGCGGAGGCGCTGAAGCAGGCCGCCCAGGCCAAGGGCTACCGCATCAAGGTCGAGACCCAGGGCTCGGTCGGCGCGAAGAACGCGCTGACGGAGGAGGAGATCGCCGAGGCCGAGGCCGTCATCATCGGCGCCGACACGCACGTCGCCACCGACCGCTTCGCCGGCAAGCGCCTGCTGAAGACCTCGGTGGGGGAGGCGCTGAAACAGCCCGCCCGCGTGATCGACGAGGCGCTCGCCCTGCCGGCTCCGGCCGCGGCCGGGGCTATCGCCGCGCCCGCCTACGCCAACGCGGTGTCGGGGGCCAAGGCGCGGCAGAAGGAGACGCAGTCCGGCCCCTACAAGCATCTGCTGACCGGCGTGTCCTTCATGCTGCCCTTCGTGGTGGCCGGCGGTCTGCTCATCGCCCTGTCCTTCGTCTTCGGCATCGAGGCCTTCAAGGAGCCGGGAACCCTGCCGGCGGCGCTGATGCAGATCGGCGGGGAGGCCGCCTTCGGGCTGATGGTGCCGGTGCTGGCGGGCTACATCGCCTATTCCATCGCCGACCGGCCCGGCCTCGCCCCCGGCTTCATCGGCGGGATGCTGGCAGCCAAGATCGGGGCCGGCTTCCTGGGCGGCATCGTGGCGGGATTCCTGGCCGGCTACATCGCCCGCTGGCTGCGCGACACCATCCGGCTGCCGCAGAATCTGGAGGGGCTGAAGCCGGTGCTGATCATCCCGCTCCTGGGCACGCTGGCGGTCGGTTTGCTGATGGTCTACGTCATCGGCACGCCGGTCGCCGCGATCATGAACGGGCTGACCGCCTTCTTGCAGAGCATGACCGGGGCCAACGCGGTGGCGCTGGGCGCGCTGCTCGGCGCCATGATGGCGCTGGATATGGGAGGGCCGGTCAACAAGGCGGCCTACACCTTCGCGGTCGGGCTTCTGGCCTCCAACACCTACACGCCGATGGCCGCGGTGATGGCGGCGGGCATGACGCCGCCGCTCGGGCTGGCGCTCGCCACCATGGTCGTGCCCAGCCGCTTCACAATGCAGGAGCGCGAGGCGGGCAAGGCCGCCGGCGTGCTCGGCCTCGCCTTCATCACGGAAGGGGCGATTCCCTTCGCCGCCAAGGACCCGCTGCGCGTCATCCCCGCGGCCATGGCCGGGTCGGCGGTGGCCGGCGCCGTGTCGATGTGGTTCGGCTGCGGCCTGCGGGCGCCGCACGGCGGTGTCTTCGTGCTGGCGATCCCCAACGCGGTGGCGCCGCTCGGCCCCTATGTCCTGGCCATCGTCGCCGGGACCATCGTCACGACACTCGGCCTGATGATCCTGAAGCGCCGTGTCGAGGCCGACCCGGCCGCGGCACAGGCCCTCGACACGGCGGCTCCGACCTCGTCCAGCCCCGCACCCAGCGGGGCTGGTCACTGAGACGCCGGGATGACCGCACCCGCTGATTGTCGGTTCCACCGCAAATTAGTTTTAATTTTCGCCAAAATTGAAAGAACTCGACAACTCCAGAGTGCTATCGCTAGCTTTGCGATGTTCCGCCGCCGGCCTGTTCCGCAGTCCCCTGGAGGAACGGCAGCCGGCGGAGCCTGATGAGGATCTCGTATCGCATAGCGACGGTGGGCGGAATCCCGGTGGTCATCGCGGCGCTGATCGCGGTGACCGCCTGGATTCTGCTGGAGCGCGCCGGCCGTTCGCGCGAGGCCGCGGTCTTGGCCGGCACCGTCTACCGTGAGATGATCGCCGCCACCGCGGCCCGCAACGACTTCATCCATTCCGCCCCCGAAGGCCGCCTGCCCCACGAGATCACGTTCCGCCGAGCCACCCATGGCGCGCGGGAGGCGCTGGAGGCGCTGGGCGGCTTGGCGGACCAGGGCGCCCAGGCCGACGCGGTCGACACCGCCCGCCGCGCGTCGGACCGCCACACCGCCCGGCTGGAGGAACTGGTGGACGCCATCGCCTTCGGCGACGCCCGTGCCCGCGGCATGGCGGAGCAGGAAGCCCGCCTGCTCGCCCTGGCCGAACAGGCGGGCCAGCGGCAGCACGCCGCCAACGCGGCGCTCGTCGCCTCCCTGGCCGAGGTCGACCGGCGGTTGCTGGACAGCCGGGCCGTGGTGGACGATCTGCACGACCTGCGGGAAGCGGTGCTGCGCGCCCGGCTGGCTGCGAAGGACACGGCGGCCACCACCGATTCGGACGCCGATCCACCGCCCGAAGCGCAGCCGCGGCTTGATCCCTTGTCCCCGTCGCTGGACCGGTTGGAGCGCAGCGCAGACCGCCTTGCCGCGTCGCTGGCCCGGGCGGGCGAGGGGATGGGGCAGGACGGCGCACCCGCCGCCGCCAGCGACGCCTATGAGACGGCCTTCGCCGAACTGACGCGGTTGCGCGCCGAGCGGCTGGACCAGTGGACGCTGCCGCAACTGGCGCCACGCTATGACGCCGTCGTCCAACGGATGCTGGACATCACCGGCACCGGCCATGGCGCCGTCCAGGCCGAGGTGGCGGAGCTTCTGCGCCGCACGGTGTCGGCCCACGCCATGGAACAGGAAACCCAGACGGTCGCCATGACCGCTCTGGCGCTCAGCGGACGGACCCTGAGAGCGCTGGAACGGCGCGACACGCGCGGGCTGCGCGATGTCGCCGCCGAGAGCGGGCGGCTGCGCGACCGGGTGGCCGGGCTGCCCATTTCCCCGCTGATCCAGGACGGGATGCTGGCCGCCATCACCGCCTGGCGCGACGGGCTGGAGCGCGCCACCGACGGGCTGGCCCGCCAGAACGGAGCCATCGCCGCGATGGACATGGACGCCGCCGCGGTGATGAACACCGCCCGCCGTCTGAACGACCTGTTCCAGGACAGCGCGGTGCGCAGCGCCGGCCTGCTGCGCTCCACCCTGCTCATCGGGGCGACCATCGGCCTGCTGTTCGCCGCCGGGGCGGCGCTCCTGGTGGCCGGCGGCATCACGCGGCCCCTGCGCCGTCTCCAGGGCGCCACCCGGCGGCTGGCCCGCGACCCGCGCGACGGGCAGGTGACCGACCTGGAGCGGCGGGACGAGTTGGGCGACATGGCCCGCGCCGTCCATCATTTCGCCGCCGAGATCAACCGCCGCGAGGACGAGATGCGCCGGGCCAAGGAACAGGCGGACTCCACCCTGGCGGAGTTGCGGCGGACCCAGGCCCATCTGGTGCAGGCGGAGAAGCTGGCCGCTCTGGGGCAGGTGGTGGCCGGGGTGGCGCACGAGATCAACACGCCGCTGGGCATCACGCTCACCACCTCGACCCTGGTCCGCGAGAAGGTGCCGAAGATGAAGCGCCTTCTCGATTCCGGCCAATTGCGCCGCCGCGAGCTGGAACGCTTCCTGACCGACCTGGGCGACGTGTCCGAGTTGCTGGTCAACAACACCGTCCGCGCGGCGGAACTGGTCCAGCGCTTCAAGGAGCTGGCGGTGGATCCGGCGGGAGAGACGCGCCGGCGCTTCGACCTGCGCCTCTGCCTGATGCAGGCGGTCGAGGCGCTGGGACCCTTCTGGGAACCGGCGGCACACCGGATCGTCGTGGACTGCCCGCCGGGTCTGATGATGGACGGCTATCCGCAGGCCATCGCGCAGATCGTCTCGCACCTGCTGCTGAACGCGGTCAACCACGGCTTCGCGGACGGGGAGGGGGCGGATGGGCAAGAGGGAGAAGGGCGGAGCGGCACGGTGACGGTCGTTGCCCGCCGGGCCACGGCGGACGTCGTGGAACTGGCCGTCGCCGACGACGGGTGGGGCATCCCGGTGGCGCTGCGGCCACGCATCTTCGATCCCTTCTTCACCACGCGCCGCGACCGGGGCCACGCCGGGCTCGGCCTGCACATCGTGCACAACACCGTCAGCCAGCTCGGCGGCACCATCAGCCTGGAGGAGGGAGAGGCGGGGACGGACGGGGCGCGCTTCGTCATCCGCCTGCCTCCCGCCACGCCGGAGAAGGAAGGCGCGTGACGCCGGCGGACGCTTGCGCGCCGCGCCGGTTCCGGTTTACTGCAAGGCGGGTCCGTTCGACGATTTCCCGTTTGATGATTTGAGCGCGGGGTGCGGGGGCATGGCGACGATCGAGGAAGCCTACGCGGTCGCCATCGACCACCATCAGGCCGGGCGGCTGGACGAGGCGGCAATCATCTACCAGCGCATCCTGGACGCCGATCCGGAGCAGGCCCACGCCGCGCACCTGCTGGGCATCGTCGCCGGCCAACAGGGCCGTCATGACGAAGCCATCGCGCTGATCGGTGCCGCGGTGGCGCGGGACGGGCTGAACACCGATTTCCTCGGGAATCTGGGCGCGGCGCTGAAGGCCGCCGGTCGCTACGACGAGGCCATCCGTCATTTCGCCCGCGCCCTGGCGCTGGAGCCGGCGGTGCGCGGCGTTCCGGGCAATCTCGGCTCCGCCCTGGCCGCCGATGGGCGGATCGGCGAGGCCGTGCCTTGGCTGAGACGCGCCGCCGCCCTCGATCCGGCGCATTTCGAGACGTTCCTGAATCTGGGCATTGCGCTGCGTGACGCGGGCCGGTTCGTCGAGGCGGAAACGGCGCTGGAAACCGCCAAGTCCCTGCGCCCGGACCATCCGCATCCGGTCTGCGAGCTGGCGGTGCTGAAGCTGGCCCTCGGCGATTTCGAAGAGGGGCAGGCGCTTTACGAACGGCGCTGGGACTACACCGGCCAATCCGCGGCGGTGTCCGGCAAGCCGGTGTGGCGGGGCGAGGGCATCGCCGGCAAGACCATCCTCCTCTATTACGAGCAGGGCCTGGGCGACACCCTGCAATTCGTCCGCTACGCGCCGCTGCTGGCCGATCGCGGCGCGCGGGTGCTGCTGATCGTCCAGCCGGAGCTGCGCCGTCTGCTGGCCTCGGTGCGGGGCATCGACCGTCTGGCCACCTACGACGACGCGGCGGCGCTGCCGGCTTTCGACCTGTGCTGCCCGCTGATGAGCCTGCCCTTCGCCTTCAGCACGCGCATCGACGGGATACCCTCCGGCGGGCCCTACATCACGCCGCCCCCCGATCTGGTGACCGCCTGGGCGGAGCGGCTCGGCTGGAGCCAGACCGGAGGCTCCGCCGAAAAGCGCCCGTTGCGCGTGGGATTCGTCTGGTCGGGCAACCCGCGGCGCCACGACCCCACATCCCACGCGATGGACCGCCGCCGCAGCGTGCCCTTCGCGCTGATGGAACCGCTGCTCTCCGTACCGGGGATCGCGGCCGTCAGCTTTCAGGTCGGGGATGCAGCGGAGCAGGCGCGGACGGCCGTCGCGGCGGGCCTGCTGACCGACCCCATGGCGGGCGTGACCGACTTCGCCGACACCGCGGCCATCGCGGCGCATCTTGACCTCGTCATCACCGTGGACACGTCGGTCGCCCACCTCGCCGCCGCCATCGGGCGCCCGGTGTGGATGCTGTCGCGCTACGACGCCTGCTGGCGCTGGTTCCGCGGGCGCGACGACAGCCCCTGGTACCCGACGATGCGCCTCTACCGGCAGGACTCGCCTGGCGACTGGGGGCCGGTCATGGCCCGCGTGGGCCATGACCTTGCCACAGCCGTTGCGGCGTGGGATCAGAATTGCGCCGAGGCGCTCAGCAGGAAGGCGCGGCCCGGCTGGTAGAGCGGGGTGACGGTGCCGAACTCCTGGCCGTAGGTGGCGCGGTCGGCGTAGGTCTCGTCGAAGAGATTGCGGACGTCGAGGCGCAGCGCCAAGTTGGCGTGCTCTGGCAGCCGGTGCTCCACGAACAGGTTGGCCGTCTGATAGCCCTTCAGCGGCTGCTGCCCGGCCTGGACCTTGTCGTAGTCGAGCACGAACTCCAGGTCGGCGCCCAGGGTCAGGTTCCAGGACTGCACGGTGTGGGCGCCGCCGATGGTGAAGACCTGTCCGATCGGCGTGGCGAGGTAGGTGCCGGTGTCGGAATCCGCGGGCAGACCGTCGATCTTGACGTCAATGTCGGCGTATTTGGCGCGGATGAAGCCGTTCGTCCAGGCGTAGCCGAGACCCAGCTCATAGCCTTCCGACCGCACGTCGCGGGCGAGGGTGGCGCTCGTGGCGGCGAAGCGCGCGGCGCGGGCGTCGTCGAGCTTGGTGCGGAAGATCCGGCCTTCCGCGGTGAAGCCCTCGTAACGGGCCTCCAGCCCCGCGGTGCTGTTGTAGGCCGTCACCGGACGCGGGCCGGCGCCGTAATTCCAGGCCGGGTTCATGATGTAATTCTCGGCCATCTGGACGCCGCCCCAGCCGCGCGACACGCCGGCCTTGGCGATCAGGTAGCGGGGCAGCAGGTCGAACTCGCCCGAGATGTTGTGGCTGAGGCCGTGGTTGGTCCATTCCCGTCCGGTCGTCCCCTCGAAGGTCTGGCGGTCGCCGCGCAGGCCGAAGGACAGGCGCAGACGCTCCATCGGCTCCAGCCGGGCCTGACCGTACAGGCCGTTGTTGCGCGCCCGCTCGGTCGCGGACATCGTCCGGTCCCGGTAGTTGGCGCGGTCCACGTAGAAGTCGGTGCCTGTCGTGAAAGTGCCGATCCGGAAGCCGAAGGTGTTCTCCAGCTTGCCGTTGAAGGAGCTGGTCGCGCCCTTGCCCGGGTAGCTCCCCGGCACGGTGCTGCTGCCGATCGGGCGGGTGAAGATCGGCGTTTCCACGTCGGTGCGGCCGTAGGCGAGCACCAGCTTGGGGTTCCACAGCTCCGTCGGCAGGGCGTCGGTGTAGGTGAAGACCATGTTCTGGCGGTCGAGCGAGTAGTCGCGCACGCGCGGCTCCCAGGCCGGGCGCCCGGCCAGCGACCCGATGTTCGCGCGGAAGGGCCGCGGCGCATCGTCGTAGACCCGCTCGTAGCTGGCCTGGAAGCGGTGGCCGCTCTCCGTCTGCACCGCCGCCTTGCCAAGGCCGCTGACCATGTCCGTCTCGGTGCCGTCCACCTTGCGCCCGTTGCCCGCGGTGTATTTGCCACCCTTGCCGTAGGTCACGGTGCCCAGCGCCTCCAGCCCCTGGTGCCGCCCGAAGCCGGCGAGGTTGGTGGTCAGGCCGGAGCCGTTGGTGTTGAAGGTGGTCTTGCCGAAGGCGCCGACGCCGTCGCTCGCCAGGAAGTCGCTGGCGTCCTTCGTCTCGTAGGCGATGGAGCCGGCGAGCGCGCCCGGCCCGGCGTCGGCGGGGGCGACGCCGGCGTCCACGCGCACCACCTTCAGCAGCGCCGGGTCGATCAGCGTGGTGCCGTTGTGGTGGAAGACCTTGTTGTTCTGGCGGCTGCCGTCGATGGTGACGGCCAGATTGGTTTCCTCGACGCCGTTCACATAGACCTTCTGCGACATCGGCACGGAACTGCCCACGCGGATCGTCGGCTCGCCGGAGAAGACGTCGCGGAGGTCGCGGGGATTCTTGCGATCCAGATCCTCCTTGGTGATGGTGATGTTGCCGCTTCCGCTGCCGGCGCCGGTCGAGGCGGTGACCGACACCGGCCCCAGCATCGTGACGTCGCCGGTCGGAGCCGGAACCAGCGTCGCGGAGCCGGTGCCGGTCGTGCGGTAGCCGACGCCCGTCCCGGACAGCAGCGTGTCGAGCGCCTGGGCGGGGGTCATGCTGCCCGACACCGGGCGGGAGCTGCGCCCGGCGGCCAGATCGGCGGAATAGCCG
>NZ_JAUQTX010000135.1:0-18357 GCF_059803775.1 Azospirillum sp. UFLA03-27
GGCATACGAGATAGCTGTTATAGTCTCGTGGGCTCGGAGATGTGTATAAGAGACAGATGCCGACGAGCCTCTGGACCTCGTTGAGCCGGTCCCCATGAACGCGCCGCAAAAGCCCAAGCCCGACGCCATCAGGCCGGCGGAAGGCAACGAGTCCGGCAAGAAAACCGCCAAGGACGATTCGGGCACGCTCGGCAAGACCCTCGCCGCGCTGCGCAACATGCTGGAACTGGACGGCAAGCAGGGGCGCTGAGCCCCCCGCTTGCCCGTCCCTTCGAATCAGCCGTTTTCCGCCAGGACCGTGCCCGCCAGATAGAGCGAGCCGCAGATCAGCACGCGGGCCGGCCCTTCGACCCGCCCCGTCAGATCCTCCAGGGCGCTGCTCACGTCCGCTGCCGCCGCGCTGTCGGCGATGCCGCAGGCCCGGGTGGCCGCGGCGGTGTCCTCCGCCGCCAGCGACGCCTCCTCGCCGGGGATGGCGACGGTGCGGGCGGCGGTGACGAAGGGCGCCAGCGGACCCAGGAATTCCTGCGGCTCCTTGCTCGCCAGCATGCCGTAGACCAGCAGCAGCGGCCGTTGCGGCTCCTCCTCCGCCCAGCGCGCGGCCTGGATCGCCAGAACCTCACCTGCCGAGTCGTTGTGGCCGCCGTCCAGCCACAGCTGCCAGCCGGCGGGCAGCCCGTCGGCCAGCGGACCGCGGGTCAGCCGCTGCAGACGGGCCGGCCACTCCACGGCGGCGAGGCCGCGGCGCACCGCTGCGTCGTCCACCGCCACCGGCAAATGGTCCAGGCAGGCCAGCGCCACCCCGGCGTTGACGATCTGGTGCGCTCCGGCCAGCCCCGGCAACGGCAACTCGATGCGGCGGCAGGCGCTCTCGAAGCGGAAACCGCCCTCGGTCGGGGTGACCGACCAGCCGGAAACCGGCGCACCCACCGTCTCGGCCCGGATGGCCAGGGTGCGGGCGGCCTCCTCCGCGGGCTGCGGGAAGATCACGGCGGGGACGCCCGGCTTGAAGATGCCGGCCTTCTCGCCCGCGATGGCTTCCAGCGTGTCGCCGAGGAACTGGCGGTGGTCGTAGGAGATGCGCGTGATGGCGGTGACCGCCGGGCGGTCCACCACGTTGGTGGCGTCCAGCCGCCCGCCCAGCCCGGTTTCCAGGAGGACCACGTCCGCCGGCTCCCGCGCGAAGGCGAGCAGGGCGGCGACCGTCGTCACCTCGAAGAAGGTGATCGGCCCGCCGCCGTTGGCGGCCTCGCATTCCTCCAGCAGGGCGGCCAGCCGGTCGTCGTCGATCAGCGTACCGGCCAGCCGGATGCGTTCGTGGAAGCGCACAAGGTGCGGCGAGGTGTAGACATGCACCCGCAGCCCCGCGGCCTCCAGCATCGCCCGCAGGAAGGCGAGCGTGGAGCCCTTGCCGTTGGTGCCCGCCACATGGACCACCGGCGGCAGGCGCCGCTCCGGATGGTCCAGCGCGGCGAGCAGCCGGTGCACGCGGTCCAGCGACAGGTCGATGACCTTGGGATGCAGGCTCTTCAGCCGGTCGAGAACCGGATCGGCGAGCGACATCGCGGGATCAGGCCGGCTGCTCGGAGCCGGTCCTCTCGGCGCCAGCTTGGGCCGGCGTCTCGTCGGCGGCCTCGGCCTGGCTGCGCGGCTCTTCCGCCTGGACGGCCGCGGCCGGCAGCGCTTCCGACGGCACAGCCAGGACCGGCTGCATCAGCAGATTCAGAACGCGCGACAGGGTCGGGCGCAGGTCGCGGCGATGGACGACCATGTCCACCATGCCGTGCTCCTGGAGATATTCGGAGCGCTGGAAGCCCTCCGGCAGGGTCTCGCGGATCGTGCTCTCGATCACGCGGGCGCCGGCGAAGCCGATCTGCGCGCCCTTTTCGGCGATGTGGATGTCGCCGATCATCGCGAAGGAGGCGGTCACGCCGCCGGTCGTCGGGTCGGTCAGCACCACGATGTAGGGCAGGCCGGCTTCCTTGACCATCTCCACCGCGATGGTGGTGCGCGGCATCTGCATCAGCGACAGGATGCCTTCCTGCATGCGGGCGCCGCCTGAGGCCGGGACGACGATCAGCGCCGCCTTCTGGGCGATGGCGGTGCGGGCGGCGGCCAGGATGCCTTCGCCCACCGCGATGCCCATCGAGCCGCCCATGAAGCCGAAGTCGAAGGCCGCGACGACCGCCGGCTGCCCGCCGATCAGGCCGGAGCCGACGACGATGGCGTCATGGCGGCCCGTCTTGGTCTGGGCTTCCTTCAGGCGGTCGGTGTAGCGCTTCTGGTCGCGGAACTTCAGCGGATCGACCACCGACTTCGGCAGCTCGACCGACTGGTAATCGCCCTCGTCGAACATCGAGGCCAGCCGCTTGATCGGGTCCAGCCGCATGTGGAAGCCGCAATGCTGGCAGACGTTGAGGTTCTCCTCCAGATCGCGGTGGAAGAGCATCGCCTCGCAGCTCGGGCACTTGTGCCAGAGGTTGTCGGGAACCTCCTTGCGGGCATAGAGGGCGCGGATCTTGGGGCGGACGTAGTTGGTAAGCCAGTTCATTGAATTCTTCCTGATATCCCGCTCAGCCGGCGCTCGCAGGCCGGCGCACTCAACCGCGCGCGCCGCGCACGCCGCCGGCCAGTTCCCGGACGAAGCCCAGCACATCCTCGGCCAGACCCGGACGGGCCTTGCCGTCCGCGTCCAGCCCGCCGGCCAGCCGCGTGACGATGGCCGAGCCGACCACCGCCGCGTCGGCGACGCGGGCGACATCGGCCGCCTGCTCCGGCGTCTTGATGCCGAAGCCGACCGCCACCGGCAGGTCGGTGTGGCGCTTCAGACGCTCCACCGCGGCGCCCACCGCGGCGTTGTCGGCGCTGGCCGCACCGGTGATGCCGGCGATCGACACGTAATAGACGAAGCCCGAGGTGTTCTGGAGAACCGTCGGCAGGCGCTTGTCGTCGGTGGTCGGCGTCGCCAAACGGATGAAGTTCACCCCGGCCTTCAACGCCGGGATGCACAGCTCCTCGTCCTCTTCGGGCGGCAGGTCGACGACGATCAGCCCGTCCATCCCGGCCTCGATGGCGTCGGCCAGGAAACGGTCCACCCCATAGGCGTGGATCGGGTTGTAATAGCCCATCAGGATCACCGGCGTGTCGGCGTCCGTTTCGCGGAAGCCGCGCACGAGGTCCAGCGTCTTGCGCGCCGTCGTCCCGGCGTGGAGCGCGCGCAGGCTGGCCGCCTGGATCGCCGGGCCGTCGGCCATCGGGTCGGAGAAGGGCAGCCCCAGCTCGATCAGGTCGGCGCCCGCCGCGGGCAGGCCGTGCAGGACGGCGCGGCAGGTCTCCAGGTCCGGGTCGCCCGCGGTGATGAAGGTGACGAGGCCGGCGCGGCCCTCCGCCTTCAGCGCGGCGAACCGCCGGGCGATGCGGCCATTGTCAACAGCGACACTCACAGCTTCACTCCCAGATGCTGGGCGACGGAGAAGATGTCCTTGTCGCCGCGGCCCGACAGGCAGAGCACCATCAGGTGGTCCTTGGGCAGTTTCGGGGCGCGCTTCACGATCTCCGCCAGCGCGTGCGCCGATTCCAGCGCGGGGATGATGCCCTCGGTGCGGGCGCAGAGCTGGAAGGCGTCCAGCGTCTCCTGGTCGGTGGCCGAGACATACTCGACGCGCCCGATGTCGTGCAGCCAGCTGTGCTCCGGCCCGACGCCCGGATAATCCAGGCCGGCGGAGATGGAATGGCCTTCCAGGATCTGCCCGTCCTCGTCCTGCAGCAGGTAGGTGCGGTTGCCGTGCAGCACGCCGGGGCGCCCGCCGGTGATCGAAGCGGCGTGGGCCAGCGGTCCCTTGTCGATGCCGTGGCCGGCGGCCTCGACCGCAACCATCTGCACCGACGGGTCGTCGAGGAAGGGATGGAACAGGCCGATGGCGTTGGAGCCGCCACCGACGCAGGCGACGAGGCTGTCCGGAAGGCGGCCCTCCAGCTCCTGCATCTGCACGCGCACCTCGTCGCCGATCACCGACTGGAAGTCGCGGACCATGGCGGGGTACGGGTGCGGGCCGGCGGCGGTGCCGATCAGGTAGTAGGTGTCGGCGACGTTGGTGACCCAGTCGCGCAGCGCCTCGTTCATCGCGTCCTTCAGCGTCCGCGCGCCGGAGGTCACCGGAACCACCTCGGCCCCCAGCAGCTTCATGCGGAAGACGTTGGGCTGCTGGCGGGCGATGTCGGTCTCGCCCATGTAGATGACGCAGGGCATGTCGAACAGCGCGCAGACCGTGGCGGTCGCGACACCGTGCTGGCCGGCGCCCGTCTCGGCGATGATCCGCTTCTTGCCCATGCGGCGGGCGAGCAGGATCTGGCCGATGCAGTTGTTGATCTTGTGCGCGCCGGTGTGGTTCAGCTCCTCGCGCTTGAAGTAGATCTTCGCGCCGCCGAGCTTCTCCGTCAGGCGTTCGGCGTAGTAGAGCGGGTTCGGGCGGCCGACATACTGCTTGAGCTGCTCGCGGATCGCGCCCTCGAAGGCGGGATCGGCCCGGGCCTCGCGGTAGGCTTTCTCAACCTCAAGGATCAGGGGCATCAGCGTCTCGGCGACGAAGCGTCCGCCATAGATGCCGAAATGCCCGCGCTCGTCGGGACCGGAACGGTAGGTGTTGGGTCTGGTCATGGCCTGGGAAACTGCCTGAAGCGGGCCGCGCGGCGCCCGGAAGGCGCCACCATAGCGGCGGATCGCCCGGATTTGAAGCGTTCGCCGAACCTTTCGCCGAACATGCCCACAACATGGGAAAAGCCGGCGCGAAGGCAATGAGGCAATGCGGCATGGCCGGCCAAGCGGCATGGCGGAGCGCCGCTGCCCGCCCACCGCTCACCGCTCACCCGCCCTCATCCCCCAAGCGGCGGGGCGTAGTGCAGGCCGCCGTTCATCCACAGCCCGTTCATCCCGCGGTCGATGCCCAGCGGCGAGGCGGCGCCCAGATGGCGATCGAAAATCTCGCCATAGTTCCCGACCTGCGTGACCACGCGGAAGGCCCAGTCGTCGTCCAGCCCCAGCCCCCAGCCGACCCCGGTGGTGGCCCCGAGGAGGCGGCGCACCTCCGGATCCTCGGCCTCCTCCTTCAGACGCGGGGCGTTGGCGGCGGTGATCCCCTTCTCCTCGGCCAGGACGGTAGCCAGGAACACCCAGCGCACGATGTCGAACCATCGCCGCTCGTCCGGGCGGACCATCGGGCCCAGCGGCTCCTTGGAGATCGTCTCCGGCAGGATGACGTAGTCGTCGCGCTCGGGGGCCTTCAGCAGGCGCTGGGCGTGCAGCCCGATGCGGTCGCTGGTGTAGAGGTCGCAGTGATGGTTGAAGAAGGCCGACAGCGCCCCCTCGGTCGAGCGCACCGGCTTCAGGCGGAAGCGCACGCCGGTGCGGGCCATCCAGTCCTCCAGGTTGCGCAGGGTGGTGGTCTGCTCGATCACGCAGACGGAAGCGCCGGGCGGCAGATCGGACAGTCGGGCCACGCCTTGGGCGCGGTGCGCGATGAATCCCTGGCCGTCGAACAGGTAGACCGCCGGGAAGTCGATGCCGAAGGTGGCGTCGCGCTGCAGGGTCCAGGTCGTCCCCTCCATCACCACGTCCACCTCGCCGTTGCGCAGGATGGCGAAGCGGTTCTCGGAGTTGGTCTCCACGAATTCCACCCGGTCGGCCTTGCCGGCGACGGCGGCGGCCAGCGCCCGGCACATGTCCACGAAGAAGCCGCGCCAGTTGCCGCTGTCGTCCACCGCCGCCAGACCGGCGCCGCTGGACGAGACGCCGCAGCGCAGCAGCCCGCGCTCCCGCACGTCCTCCATGGTTTCGGCCCGCAGGCCGGCGGATGGCGCGGACACCGCCGCCGCCAGGACCGCGACGACCATCGCGGCGCGCGCGAAAGACCGGACCAAGCCCATCGACCATCCCTCTTTGCCGCCCACGGATCAGCTTTGGTCCGGCAACCGGCGCGGGTCAAGCCCGCTTGGCGCTCCCTTGCCCGGCACTCCCTTGCCCGGTGCCCGAGTGCGCAGCGTGCGATTGCGACGCGGGGGTGTGAATTGCGCCCGGTCGATTGCCCGTGTTATCTCAAGCGGACGACAAGAATCGAGGGACGGGCATGCGGCTTCCCCGGCTGGGCGTGGCGTTTCGCATCCTGGCGGGTCTGACCGTGATCGCCGGCCTGACCGCCGCCACCGGCGTGGTGGCCGTCTCCCTCTTCGGCCGCTTCCATGAGGGGTTCGAGCAGATCGCCACGGCCAAGGTGCCGGGCCTTGTCAACGCCTCGCAGCTGGCCCAGCAGAGCGGCACCCTGGCCGCCAACGCCCCGGCTCTGGTGGCGGTGCAGAGCCAGTCGGTGCGCGAATCGGTGATGGCCCGGCTGAGCGACCAGATCGCCCTGCTGGAAGACCTGATGAACCGGCTGCGCGACCGCGGCACCGACGTAGCCGACGTGGCCGAGCTGCAGCGCCGCAAGAACGAGCTGATCGCCAACCTGATGACCCTGAACACCCAGGTGGAGCGCCAGCTCGCCGCCGCGGCGGAGACGGGCGGGCTGGTCGGCCGCCTGATGCAGCTGGCCGAACGCATCCGCAACGCCGAGGAAGCGCTGCGGGACAAGGCCACCGCCCCCCGGACCCTGGAGGAGTGGGAGGAGGCCCGGGGCGTCGAACGGCGGATCGACCTGTGGACGGCGGAGGCGCAGCACGCCGTCCTGCTGATGCTCGCCGCCTCCCGCGCCGACCACGAGGCTCGGGTGGACCGGCTGCGGCAGGACTACCGCGCCGCGATGGACCGCGCGGCGGAGGTCGTGGCCGCCCTGCCCCCCGGCGCCGCCTTCGACCTGGAGCCGCTGTACCGGGAGCTGGAGACGCTGGGGCTCGGGGAACACAACCTGTTCAACAGCCGCCTGACGGAAATCGGGCTGGCCCGCGCCATCAAGGGCTCCATCGCGCGCAACCAGAACGTCTCCGACCGGCTGGTCGGCGCGGTGTCCGATCATTTCCTGACCATTGAGCAGGACATCGCCGCCCGCTCCGGCGAGTTCGAGCGGGTGATCCGCGACGGCAAGAACGCCATCCTGGCGATGGCCGTGGTCTCCATCCTCGGCGCGCTCGGCATCTTCCTCTACATCCACCGCAACGTGGTGCGGCGGCTGCGCGGCCTGCAGTCGGCCATGGCCGCGTCCGCCGCCGGGCGGTCCGTCGCCATCCCCACCCACGGGCAGGACGAGATCGCCGACATGGCGCGCGCCCTGCACTACTTCGTCGCCACCATCCGCTCGCGCGAGCACGCCCTGTCGGACAGCGAGCGCCGCCTGCGCGCGATCCTGGAGCAGAGCCCGGTCGGCGTGTCGATCGGGCGGCCCGACGGCTCGGTGGCCTTCGCCAACGCCCGCGCGGCGGAGCTGGCCGGGCTGCCGCCGGACGCCTTCGTCGGGCGCCGCCACGCGCTGGCCCTTCCCGGCGCCACCCTGCAGGGACGCGCCCTGCCGCAGGACGGCCCCGGGCTGGTCGCCCGAGACGTCGAGGTGGCGGTGGACCGCCCCGACGGCAGCCGCGTCTGGGCGGTCCAGACGCTGCAGCGCACGGAGTTCGAGGGGGAGCCGGCGATCCTCGCCTGGAGCTACGACATCACCGGCCGCAAGCGCGCCGAGGAGGATCTGCGCCACGCCAAGGAGCAGGCGGAGGTCGCCGCACGCTCCAAGTCGGAGTTCCTGGCGACCATGAGCCACGAGATCCGCACCCCGATGAACGGCGTGCTGGGCATGCTGGAGCTGATCGCCCTGACCCCGCTGGACGCGGAGCAGACCGAACTCGTCACCACCGTGCGCGACAGCGCGACGGCGCTTCTGCGGATCATCGACGACATCCTGGACCTGTCCAAGATCGAGGCGGGCAAGCTCGACCTCGACGAGATGGACCTCGACCCGCGCGAGCTGGTGGAGGGGGTGGCGGAGCTGCTGGCCCCGCAAGCCCACCAGAAGGCGCTGCTTCTCGTCTGCGACCTCGACCGCAAGGTGCCCGCGGCGGTGCGCGGCGACCCCGGGCGGCTGCGCCAGATTCTGTTCAACCTGACGGGCAACGCCATCAAGTTCACCGACGCCGGTCGGGTCGTCCTGCGCACCCGGCTGGAGCCGTCCGACGCCGGGTCGGACCGGCTGCGCCTGCGCTTCTCGGTGGAGGACACCGGCATCGGCATCAGCGGCGCCGGCCAGGCCCGACTGTTCCAGCCCTTCAGCCAGGCCGACAGCTCGACCACCCGCCGCTTCGGCGGCACCGGGCTGGGGCTGGCCATCTGCGCCCGTCTGGTGGAGATGATGGGCGGGCGCATCGGTGTGGAGTCGGCGCCGGGCTGCGGCGCCACCTTCTGGTTCACGGTCGATCTGGCCCCGGGGGACCCGCGCACGGTCCCCGGCGACGACACCGACCTGACCGGCCTGTCCATCATCGTGGCGGACCCGGACCCGGTGCAGCGCGCCGTTCTGATCCGCGCGCTGGAGGACAAGCGCGCCGCCGTCGCCGACGCCACGACGGCGGACGAGGCGGTGGAGTTGCTGACGATGGCCGACGCCGACCTGCTGGTCCTCTCCGACGGCCTGCTGGAACACCATCCGGACGACGCGCCCGGCGCGCCCAACCCGCGGCTGTCGGCGCCGGCGGTGCTGGCCCGTATCGCCGCCGCCGGAGTCCGCCCGCCGCCCACGCTGCATCTGGTGGACGGGCGGGAGCAGGCCGGCGACTGCCCACCGGAAGCCGGCGGGGACGGCGCGCCGTCCGTCGGACTGCCGCGGCGCCACGACCATCTCGGCCGCCCGATCCGCCGCGACGCCCTGTTCCGCCGTCTGGCCGCCCTCGCCGGGCGCGCCGTTCCCCCGGACCGCCAGGCCGATTCCCCGCTTGCCGTGACGGATGGTGGTCCGGCGGCCATCAACCCGGCGATCAACCCGGCGATCAACCCGGCGGCGCCCCCGCCGACGATCCTGGTGGCGGAGGACCACCCGACGAACCAGCAGGTGATCCTGCGCCAGCTCCGCCAGCTCGGCTTCGAGGCCGACCTGAGCGGCGACGGGCTGGAGGCGCTGACCGCCTGGAGGGCCCGGCCCTACCGCCTGCTGATCACCGATTGCCACATGCCGCGCATGGACGGCTACGAGCTGTCGCGCCAGATCCGCAGCGCCGAATCGGCTTCCGAACCGGCTCCCGGTCCCCGCCCGCGCACCGCCATCATCGCCATGACCGCCAACGCCCTGGCTGGCGAGATGGAGCGCTGCACCGCAGCGGGGATGGACGACTACATCGCCAAGCCGGTGACCCTGAAGCAGCTCGCCGCCGCCCTGAACCGGGCGCTGGGCGAAGGCAGCGTCATGCCCCCCGACGAGCCGCCCGCGGCGGAGCCCGCCGCGACGGCGGAGCAGGCGCTGGACCTCGACCATGTCCGCACCACCTTCGGCGGTTTCGACGCGGCGTCGCTGGACATGCTGGATTTCTTCCTCGAAACCACCCGCCCCCTGCTGGACGAGGCCACCGTCGCCCTGCAACGGTGCGACCTGGAGGCCGTCCGCGGCACCGCCCACACGCTGGCCGGGGCGGCGCGCACGGCGGGGGCCAACCGGCTGGGCCGCGCCGCGTCCGCCCTGGAACTCGCCGCTCATCGCGGCGACCCGGACGGAGCCGAGCAGGCCCTGGCGGCGGTGCGCGCCGCCTACCCGGCGGTCGAAGCGGCGATCCGCGCCCTACGGATCGGAGAAGCGGTTTAGCCGGGAGAAAGGGCCGCACCACCCCGAAAGTGGCACCACCGCCGGCCCGCCTTGCTCCGCCGGGAGGCGTGGACTAGTCTCACCCGCGTGAGTGTCCTGACCCGATCATACGCCTTCGCCGCGCTGGGGCTGGCGGTGGGAGTCGGCCTGATGGCCGGGCCCTCCGGCTCGCCCGCCGTGCTGGGCTTTGCCGGCGTCCTCGGCGCCGCCGGGTTCGGCGGACTGTTCTGGACCGGCAGGGAGCGCCGCCGCAGCGACCGGCTGGCGGCCGACGTGGCGCGCCTGGAGGCCCTGCTGGCCGCCTCCCCCCACCCCTGGTGCGCCTGGAGCGCCGATGGCGCCGTCAGCGCGGCGCCGGGCTGCGCCGGGCTGCTCGGCGTCGTGCCCGGCCAGGACATCGCGGGCGCCTTCACCGACACCGACGCCCCGCGGGTCGCCGAGGCCGTCCGCCGCCTGCGCGCCACGGGCGAAGGCTTCCGAGTCGAGGCGACGACCCGCGGCGGACGGCGCCTGCTGCTGAGCGGGAGGCGGGCCGGCGGGCTGTCCGAAGGAACGGAAGGCGCCGGGCACCGGGACGCCGGACACCAGAACGTCGTCTGGCTGGAGGACATCACCGACCGTTGCACCGAGCGGGAGACGCTCACCCGCGAACAGCGCGACGCCGAATCGGCGCTGGCCGAGCTGCGCGCGGCGGTGGACGCCCTGCCGCTGCCGGTGTGGCTGCGTGGCGCCGGACAGACGCTGTCCTGGTGCAACCGTGCCTACGCCCGTGCCGTGGATTCCGACCCCGCCGCCGTGCCGGAAAGCGGCAAGGAGCTGAGCGACGCCGGGCGCTCCCTGGCGCAACGCGCGCTTCGCAGCGGGGTCGCCCAGTCGGAGCGGGTCTCCACCGTCATCGGCTCCGAGCGTCGCCTGCTGGAGGTCACCGAGGCCCCCCTGCCCGCCCCCGACGGCGGCGGCACGCTGGTCGTCGGCTACGCGCTGGACGTCACGGCGGTGGAGGAGATGCGCGGCGAACTGAGCCGCCATCTCGCCGCCCATGGCGAGGTGCTGGAGCGGCTGGGTGCGGCCATCGCCATCTTCGGCGCCGACACGCGGCTGACCTTCTTCAACCAGGCCTACGCCCGGCTGTGGGACCTGGAGGAGTCCTGGCTGCGCAGCCAGCCCACCCACGGCGAGATCCTGGAGGAGCTGCGCACCCGCCGCCGCCTGCCCGAATACGCCGACTACCAGAGCTACAAGCGCGAGCGGCTGAGCCGCTACACCCGCCTGCTGGAGCCGGTCGAGGAGCTGATGCACCTGCCGGACGGCACGACTCTGCGCAGCCTCGCCGCCCCCCACCCGCTGGGCGGGCTGATGCAGATCCTGGAGGACGTGACCAACACGCTGGCCCTGGAATCCTCCTACAACACGCTGATCGCCGTGCAGCAGGAGACCTTGGACAATCTGGCCGAGGGCATCGCGGTGTTCGGCGGCGACGGGAGGCTGAAGCTGTCCAACCCGGCCTTCGCGCGCGTCTGGGACCTCGACGACGAGGACCTGCTGGGCGAGCCGCACATCTCCGGCCTGTTCGAGCGGATGCGGCCCTTCCTGGAGAACGGCGGCGACTGGGACAGCCTGAAGGACGAGATGATCGGCGCGACCCTGGAGCGCGCCGTGCGCTCGGGCCGTCTGGAGCGGGCGGACGGGTCGGTGGTGGAGTTCTCCACCCTGCCGCTGCCCGACGGGGCGGTGCTGAACAGCTATCTCGACGTCACCGACAGCGCCCGGCTGGAGCAGGCGCTGCGCGCCTCCAACGCCGCGCTGGAGGCCGCCGACCAGTTGAAGAGCGAGTTCATCGCCAACGTCTCGCACCATCTGCGCAATCCGCTGAACGGCATCATCGGCTTCGCCGAGGTGCTGGCGAACCAGTATTTCGGCGAGCTGAACCCGCGCCAGATCGAGTATGTGAAAGGCGTCCTGAACGCCGGCGAGCGGCTGCTGGAGCTGATCGACGACGTGGTCGACATGACCAGCCTGGGCGCCGGGGTGACCACGCTGGACCGTGGCACCGTGGACGTGCCCGACCTTCTGGATACGGTGGGCGAGCTGACCCGCGAATGGGCGCGGCGCGAGGGGCTGCGGCTCGACCTCAGCGCCCCGTCGTCGCTGGGCGAGGCGGAGGGCGACGAGCAGCGGCTGAAGCAGGCGCTGTTCACCCTGGTCGTCGGCGCCATCCGCCACCCGCCGGCGGACCGCCGCATCCTGCTGTCCGGAGAGCGGAAAGCCGATGCCCTCGTTCTGACGGTGGGCAGCGGCACCGGGCCGGGCGAGGCCGCCCTGCCCTCGCGCTACGACCGCAACGACCCGCGCGGCGCCGCGGCGCTCGGCCTGTCGCTGGTCCGCAACGTCATGGAGCTGCACGGCGGGCGGCTGGAGGTCGAGGAATGGCCGGGCCACGGCACCCGCTTCCGCTGCGTCCTGCCGCTCCCGCCCGCCTCCTGATCCGAAACCCTCAGCCCTGGCCGCGCCGCGCGTCGCGGAAGGGCTCGGCGCTCCCGCCGTGCGGCGAGGTGACGGCCTCCGCCGCGGCGACCGGGCGGTCGGTGGTGATGAGCCGGGCGCCGCGCTGGTAGGTCGCCCAGCGCCACAGCCACTGCATGGTGACCAGCATCCGCTTGTGGAAGTTCACCAGCAGATAGACGTGGACGATCGCCCACAGCACCCAGGCGAACCAGCCCTTCAGTTTGCGCGTCCCGAAATCGAAGACGGCGGCGCTGCGCCCGACGATGGCGGTGTTGCCTCGGTTGCGGAAGCGGAAGGGCTCCAGCGGCTGGCCGCGCAGCAGGCTGGCCTCCAGCCCGCCGCCGAGATGCTCGCCCTGCTGCTTGGCGACCTGGGCCAGACCGGGCAGCGGCTTGCCGTCGTCGCCGGCCAGCGCCGCCGTGTCGCCCAGCGCGTAGACGTCGGGCACGCCCGGCACCGCCATGTCGGCACCGACCGGGATGCGCCCGCTGCGGTCGGTCTCCACCCCCAGCCAAGACCCGGCGGGCGACGCCTTGACCCCGGCACCCCACACGATGGCGCCCGCCGGGATGAAGCGCCCGCCGACCGTGGCACCCTCCGGCGTGATGCTCTCCACCGCCTGCCCGGTCAACACGACGACACCCAGTTCCTCCAGCTTGCGGCGGGCGTACTGGCCGAGGTCGTCCGGGAAGGTGGACAGGATGCGCGGCCCGGCCTCGACCAGCAGGACGCGGGCGGTGCGCGGGTCGATGCGGCGGAAGTCGCGGGCCAGCGTGAAGCGGGCCAGTTCGGCTACCGCCCCGGCCATCTCCACCCCGGTGGGGCCACCGCCGACCACGATGGTGGTCATCAGCGCCTTCTGACGGGCCGGGTCCTCGCACATCTCGGCCTGCTCGAAATTCATCAGCAGCCGGGCGCGGATCCGCCGGGCGTTCTCGATGGTCTTCAGGCCGGGGGCAATCTCCGCCCAGTCGTCGTGCCCGAAATAGCTGTAGGAGGAGCCGGTGGCCAGCACCAGCCGGTCGTAGGGAACGAAGCTGCCGTCGGCCAGCTCCACCCGCTTGGCCGCGCGGTCGACGCCGGTCACCTCACCCATCACCACGTCGATGTTGGGGTGCCGGCTGACGATCCGGCGGATCGGCTCGGCGATGTCGGCGGGCGACAGGGCGGCGGTCGCCACCTGATAGAGCAGCGGCACGAACAGGTGATAGTTGTTCCGGTCGATGATGGTGACGCGGATGTTCGTCCCGCCCAGGGCCTCCGCACAGGCCAGTCCGCCGAACCCCGCGCCGACGATCACGACATGGGGGCGGCTGTCCACGGGCGAGGGGGTGCGGTCGATCTGCGGCACGGCGACGGTCTCCGGTCAAGACAATCCTGCACCGATAACCGCCGATGCCCCGCCGATGTTGCGGTGCATAATCCCTTCTCCCCCCTTGGGGAGAAGGTCAGGATGAGGGAGCGGCCGCAGGCCGGAAAGGCTCTGCAACGAGGCTGCGTTTCCGCCCTTCGGGCACCCCCTCACCCAACCCTCTCCCCGGAGGGGCGAGGGCTTTGACGCACCCCGCCATCACCGCGGCAGGGTCACAGTCACCCGCAGCCCTCCCTCCGGGCGGTTGGACAGCGCGATGTCGCCGCCGTGGCCGCGCACCACCGTGCGGGCGGTGGCCAGCCCCAGCCCCACCCCGCCGGTGTCGCGGGAGCGCGAGCGCTCCAGCCGGTAGAAGGGGGCGAAGACCTTCTCGAACTCGGCCTCCGGGATACCGGGGCCGCTATCCTTGATCTCCACCCGCAATTCCCCGTCCGCGGGCCGCAAGCGCACGGTGAAGCCGCCGCCATAGGCGATGGCGTTGTCCATCAGGTTGGCGAAGGCGCGGCGCAGGGCCACCGGACGGCCGTCCACCGTGGCGTGCGCCGGCCCCTCGTAGGCCGCCTCGTGCCCGGCGTCCACGCGGTCGTCGCACAAGCTCTGCAACAGGTCGGCGAGGTCGAGCGGGCCGCGCGGCTCGTGCTTGGCGTCGTCGCGGGCGAAGGCCAGCGTGGCGTTGATCATCGCCGCCATCTCGTCAAGGTCGGCGAGCATCTTGCGCTGCATCTCCGGGTCCTCGACCAGTTCGGCGCGCAGGCGCAGGCGGGTCAGCGGCGTGCGCAGATCGTGGCTCATCGCCGCCACCATCTGCGTGCGGTCGGCGACGAAGCGGGCCAGACGCGCCTGCATCCGGTTGAAGGCGCGGGTGGCGGCGCGCAGCTCCTGGGGGCCGGCTTCGGGCAGAGGCGGCGCCTCGCCGTCCACGCCCAGCCGCTCCGCCGCGTCGGCGAAGCGCGCGATGGGGGCGGTCATGCGGCGCGCGGTCCAGACCGAGACCAGGGCCACCGCCCCGACGATGCCGGCCATCCACAGCGCGAAGCGCAGCAGCCGGAACGGCCCCTCCAGCGGGTCGCCGCCGACGAAGGTCAGCCAGGACCCGTCCCTCAGCCCCACCGACAGCCGGACGTCGGTGCCCCAGCGGTGCTCGTCCACCGGGAAGGGGCCGGGCATCGGGCGCTCCCGCCGGACCTCGACCACCACGGCGCGGTCGGGATCCTCCAGCTCGCCGCGGATGGCTCGGCGCAGCCGGTCGAAGGGAAAGCCGTCGCGCTGGTTGGCGAAGCGCGGCGTCTCGGGGTTCCAGTCCACCCGCAGCACGGGGTCGTCGATCGCCTTGACCAGCCGCCGCCGCTCCTGCGGCGGGGTGCTCTCCACGAGCTGGACGATGGCGGTGACGCGCTGGACGAGGACGCGCAGGCTGTGGGCGGGCGGTCCCGGAGGACGGTCGGTCAGGTAGACCAGCGCGCTGACCGCCTGGGTCAGCAGCAGCGCCAGCACCACGGTCAGAACTAGCCGCGAGGCGATGCTGTCCGGCAGCCAGCGCCGGGCCACCAGCAGGCGGCTCTTGCGGGCAGTCTCCAACTCAGCCTCCCGTCACCGCCGGGGTGAACAGATAGCCGCCGCCGCGCACCGTCTTGATCATGGTGGGGTCGGCCGGGTCGGGCTCGATCTTGCGGCGCAGGCGGCTGACCTGCACGTCGATGGAGCGGTCGAAGGGCACCGCCGAGCGGCCGCGCGCCAGATCGAGCAGCTGGTCGCGGGTCAGCACCCGCTGCGGATGCTCCACGAAGGCGACCAGCAGGTCGTATTCCCCGGCGGAGAGCTGCACCAGCACCCCGTCGGGCGAGCGCAGCTCCCGCTTGGCGAGGTCGAGCGTCCAGCCCTCAAAGCCCAGCGTCTTGCCCGTGGCGCCGCCGGCCACCGGCGGGCCGGAGGCGCGGCGCAGCACGGCCTTGACGCGGGCCAGCAGCTCGCGCGGGCTGAAGGGCTTCGCCAGATAGTCGTCGGCCCCCATCTCCAGCCCGACGATGCGGTCCGTCTCCTCGCCCATCGCGGTCAGCATGATGACCGGCGTCTGCGCCGTCTCGGGGGCGGCGCGCAGGCGGCGGCACAGGCTCAGCCCGTCCTCCCCCGGCATCATCAGGTCGAGCACGATCAGGTCCACGCGCGCGCTGTCCAGCGTGCGCATCATCTCCACCCCGTCCTTGGCTCCGGTCACGCGGAAACCGTGCCGCGTCAGGAACTGCGACAGGAGGGTGCGGATTTCGCGGTCGTCGTCGACCACCAGCAGGTGAGGTGTGCGGTCCATGGAACGCATGATCCGATGCGCGGGCGCCGGGGTGAAGAAGAAATGTGTAACGCCACGTTACGGGGAGCCCGGCTGTTACACAGCGTTACCAATTCACGGAAGGCCGGACATCAACCGGATACGTTGCCGGCCCATCATCGGGGTCATCGGGAACGCAAGACCCCGTCGATAACAAGGAGCATCCCCATGAAACGCGCTATGATGACCACCGCCGCGCTGGTTCTCGGTCTCGGCCTCGCCGTGCCGGTCTTCGCCCAGCAGCAGCCGGGTCCCGGCGCCGGCCCTGGCCCCGGTCCGGACGGCGGCCGGCATTTCTCCCGGATGTGCGAGGACCAGGACGCCCGGCTGGCCGGCATGCTGGCCTACGCCGAGAAGAAGCTGAACATCACCGACCAGCAGCGCGCCGCCTGGACCAAGTTCGCCGACGCCGCGAACGCGAGCCAGAAGCCCACCCAGGACCTCTGCGCCAAGTACAAGGACCAGCCGATGCCCGCCGCCGCCCCGGCCCGGCTTGAGCGCATGGAGGCCATGATGTCGGCCCGCCTCGCCCAGCTTCAGCAGGTGCGCCCGGCGCTGACCGACCTCTACGCCCAGCTCACCCCGGACCAGCAGAAGCAGGCCGACCGCTTCCTCGACCGCGCCGGGCACGGCATGATGGGCGGTGGCATGGGTGGTCCGGGCATGCGCCACCACGGTCACGGCCCGATGCACGGCGAAGGCCCCGGCCGCGGTCCGGGTCCGGGTAATGGCCCCCGCGGCGGCTGATCTCCTGCCTCCCGTCAGCCGCTGACGGAGCGGGCCGCCGGTACCCCCGGCGGCCCGTTTCCGTTCTTACTCGGCGCCGGGAACACCCTTGGAGGTCGAATATTCGAAGTGCAGCGCCTCGCCCGGATGGACCAGCGGGTGGATGGCGTGGGCCGCCTGCGCGGCCTCGGAGAAGCCGCAGAGGATCAGCTTCAGCTTGCCGGGATATGTGGCGATGTCGCCGATGGCGTAGACGCCGGGGGCGCTGGTGGCGCAGCCGGGCAGGCTGACGCCGATGTGGCTGCGCTCCAGGTTCAGGCCCCACTCGGCGATCGGCCCCAGATTCATCGACAGGCCGAAGAAGGCGAGCAGCGCGTCGGCTGGCAGGTCCTTCTCCTCGCCGTCCATCGTGGCGACGCGCACGGCGGAGAGCTGGCCGTTCCCGCCCACCAGACCGGAGAGCTGGTAGGGCACCACCATCTCCACCTTGCCCTCGCGGACCAGGACGTCCATGCGGGCGACGCTTTCCGGGGCGGCGCGGAACTTGGGCCGGCGGTGGACGACATAGACCTTCTCCGCCACGTCGGCCAGCGACAGCGTCCAGTCCACGGCGGAATCGCCGCCGCCGGCGATCACCACGCGCTTGCCGGCGAAGTCCTGCTTGCGGCGGACCATGTAGAAGACCGACGTGCCCTCATACTGCTCCAGCCCGTCCAGCGGCGGGCGGTTGGGGCCGAAGGCGCCGCAGCCGGCGGCGATGATCACCGCCTGGGTGTCGATGCGGGTGCCGATGCTGGTCTCCACCAGCCAGCGCCCTTCGTCCGTCCGGGTCAGCTTCTCGACCTGCTGACCCAGATGATAGGTCGGGCTGAAGGGGGCGGCCTGCTCCGCCAGCCGGTCGATCAGGTCGGCGGCCTCGATGGCCGGGTGAGCCGGGATGTCGTAGATCGGCTTTTCCGGGTAGAGCGCCGTGCACTGCCCGCCCACCATGTCCAGCGCGTCCACCACATGGCATCGCATCTTCAGCATGCCGCATTCGAACACGGCGAAGAGACCGACGGGGCCGGCGCCGACGATGACGACGTCGGTGCGATGGACGGTGTGCGACATGGGACGCGCTGCCTTGTGCAAACGGGGGAACGATGACGCCTTCAATTGTCCGGTTTCGCGCGCCCGGTCAACCCCGCCCTGCACGGCGAGAGCGAACGGCGCGCGCAAAATGGGTGCGATCCCGCCGATTTCCTTCTGGGCGCGCGGTCGCGGTGGGGTAGGATTTGCGCGTTTTCCCCGTGCCGGAGCGGCCGCGATGAAGGACTGGCGATGAAGGAGCTGCGCTGCCTCGTGTTCACCGACCAGGAGGTCGTGAAGGCCGTGCTCGACCGCCGCCGCCGGATGCGCGAACCGCTGCCCAACGGCACGGTCGGCAAGGTCACCTACCGCCCCGGCCAGCCCGGCGGCGGCGGGGTGGAGACGCTGATCCAGGTCACCGGGGACGAGGGCGACGACCGCAGCATGACGCTGCACGAGTCCGAGGTCGCGGCGGCGCTGGTGTCCTACTGCATGGGGCGCAAGATCCCCCTGCCCGTCGAGTCCGACAAGATGATCCACCTGATCAACGGCGCCCTGACGCCTGTCTCTTATACACATCTCCGAGCCCACGAGACTATAAC
>NZ_JAUQTX010000136.1:0-18152 GCF_059803775.1 Azospirillum sp. UFLA03-27
GTTATAGTCTCGTGGGCTCGGAGATGTGTATAAGAGACAGGCCCACAACTGCCCGCTCTTACCGCTGCGCCGATCCTATCGTTGAGCCGACACGGCGGGCAGCACCTGCACCGCCATCTGCCGGCTGCGCACGTTGGTCCCCTGGATGCTGCCGTAGGCGCCCACCACATCCTCCAGCGTCGCGCCGGGGATGGGCTGAAGGTCCTCGGTCTTGTAGCGGTCGGCGATGCGCGTCCCGAGCTCGTCGGGCGAGACGACGCAGGCGATGGTCTCGGAGGCGCCGGGACGGTCCATGCGCAGGTTGAAGGGCTTCTGCGCTCCCGGCGGGACTTCCACCTGCTGGTTCGCCTGGACGAAGCTGTCGGGCTGGAAGCGGTTGGGGAAGATGCGGGCCACCGACCCGGCGGCGTCCTGGTAGTAGCAATAGACGAAGCCGTTGGCCGTCGGCTGCACCTTGACCACCAGAGCCTCCCCGGCACGGTAGCGCGGCTGCGGCCCGCGGTCGGAGCTGAGGACCAGATCGGGCGGCGCCCCGGCCGGCGCCGGCGTGGCGCGCGGCAACCCCTCCCCGCCCGCGTTCGACACCGATTGCAGGCGCGGCGCCCCCGGCCCCTTCTGGCCGCTGGGCTGGGCGAGCATGCGCTGATAGAGGTCGAAGTCGATGCGCCCCGTGGCGATCAGGTCGTTGTCCGCCTGATAGCGGGAAATCGCGTCGCGGGTGCGCTCGTCGAGCTGCCCGCTGTCCGATCCGTCGTAATAGCCCTCGGCCAGCAGGACGCGCTGGACGTAGGCGACGCGCTGCGACGGCGCCATGCCGTCGAACCAGTCGCGCGCCTGCCCGGCGAAGGCCGGGTTGGTCTGGTCGATGCCCAGGCACTGCCAGTAGGGGGTGCGGGTCATCTTGCCCAGCACCTCGATCGTGCTGAGTTCGATCAGCGTGCGCACCGCCTGATGCAGCCCTTCGGACTTGTTGAGCGAGACGTTGAAGGACAGGCCGGCCTTGCCGATCACCGCCCCGGCGTCCGCCCCTTTGCCCGACGAGATGATGGCGAGCGAATTGCTGGCCGACAGGCCGGGAATGATCTGGCGGGTCGCCAGCTCCCCGATGTTCAAATCCACCGAGATCACCGACATCACCTGATCGGCGGAGATGCCCAGGTCGAAGGTTGGCAGGGAGATGCCGGCGCTGGCCGCCTCGCTCACCACATTGTCGTCGAGTTGGGTGATGGCGCCGCGCACGTAGTAGGACGGCGCGCGGAAGTTCGGCTGGACCCCGATCATCCAGTAGAGCGCGTTCACGTCGTCCAGCGTCGGCTCGAAATCGACGAAGCGGAAGGCGTTCGACCGCTCCGACATGCGCGACACGGCGGTGATCAGCATCTCCTTGGTGCCGCCGGCCACCCGGCCCGTGGCGTCGGGGATGCCGTTGGAGGTGATGAAGATGTCGCGCTTGCCATGGTTCCACATCAGCGTGTCCATGCAGCGCAGCGCCTCGCTGAAGTTGGACACGGTGCGCACGGGCGGGGTCTTCGGCTTCTGGACCACGGTCGCCTGTTCGCCCGAAGTGACGCAGGCCCCCATCAGCAGGAGCGATGCGACGGCCGCCGCTCTCGCGACACCGGTGCGCCGGAGGAATCCCATGGTACCAAACCCCAAGGCCTCAAATCCCATGGCCTCACTCCCTGGACGTTCAGCGGACTGGATCAGCGGGCCAGATCAGCGGACCGACACGCGCGTGCTGTCGCCGCCCGGACGCACGGTGATGGTGATCTTCTTGGACAGGATCGGCGGGTCGTGCGGGATGTGCTCCGCATCGCCCAACAGAAGCTGAAGCGTGTGCCGGCCCGGCGGCAGCTCCAGATAGGTCTCCGTCTGGCCCTTGCCGAAATGGATGTAGTTGCGGTTGTTGGGGATCGGCTCGTCCATCGGCGGCAGGTCGGCGTCCACCAGCAGGTGATGGTGGCCGGTGTTGTTCTTGCGCACGCCCGCCGGGGCCACGCCGAAGTTGCGCAGCCCGAACCACACCTTGAAACGGCCCCTCACCACCTCGCCGTCGTTGGGCCAGCCGATGTAGATGTAGGCGTCCTTCGGCGCCGCCGTCCGCCCGGCCTGCGCCGCATCGGGGGTGGAGGGCGTGCTTTCGTGCTCGTGCCCGGGGCTGGCCGGCTGCTGCGTGTTGGTGGTGTCGGACAGCGGCTTGTCGAGCGGGTCGGCCTCCGGCGACGACTGCGCGGCGACCGGCCCGGCGGAGAGCAGGACGGCCAGAAGGACCGGGACGACGGTGCGCATCATGACTTCCTCCCTGTCGCGCTCCCGTTAGGGCACGATGGTTCCCGTTAGGGGACGATGATGGTGACCTTCTGCGACATGATCGGCGGGTCGTGCGGCACATGGTCCGCGTCGCCCAGGATCATCTGGAGCGTGTGCCGGCCCGGCGGCAGCTCCAGCCGCACCTCCGTCTGGCCGCCGCCGAAATGCAGCGACTGCTTGGTGTTCGGGATGGGTTCGTCGTAGGTGGCGAGGTCGGTGTCCACCAGCAGATGGTGGTGCCCGGTGTCCTCCTTGCGGATGCCAGCCGGGGCGATGCCCATGTTCTGCAAGCCCATGCGGACCCACAGCTTTCCACCGGAAATGGTGGTGCCGTTGGACGGCCACATGATGTAGGCGCGGGCACCCTCCGGCGCCTTCTCCCGTCCATTCGTGCTTTGGGCGTTTGCGCTTTGGGCCGACGCCGCGCCCGGCAACAGGAGCAGCGCGGCCGCCACGATCATGGCAGCATGAGGCATGGACACCTCGCTCTTCTGGCTCTTCTCTTTGGGAGCTTCAATCTTATGCTTGGTGGGCGGACAATGTTCGCGGTTTTTCGGACCTCATCCTTTCTCTCCCCACCCTCCGAATATTAAGGAGCGAAGGCGTTCACCAACCACCCCACTTTGCGCGAAGGCCGGGGCCGCTTCGCCTATTCCTATTTTGGGCTTGACGGTTGCGCTCGCGGTGCGAAGGTCACGGGGCAGGAGGTTGCCGATCCCGCATGCCCGATTCATCCCGCCTCGCCCCGCTTCCCGTCGGCCCCACCGGCGCGCCGGCGCGCCTCGGTTTCCGCCACCTGCTGGCCCCGGCGCTGCTGACACTCGGGGCGGCCGCTTTGGCCGGGCAGCGCCCCTGGCTGTCCGGCCACATCACGCCAATCGCCGGCGCCATGGTGGCGGACGCGCTGACCTCTCTGCTCGCCGTGGTGGCGTGGCTGGCGGCGGCGTGGCTGGGGTCGCGGGTCATCGACCTCGTGGTGGCGAGCCACCCCCGCGCCACGCCGATGCCGCGCCTGCTGACCGACCTGCTGCGCGCTCTGCTCTACGGGCTGGCGGTGCTCGGCATCCTGGCCTTCGTGCTGGGGCAGCCGGTGACCGGGCTGGTCGCCACCTCCGGCGTGGTGATCGCGGTGCTGGGCTTTGCGCTGCGCAACATGATCGCCGACATCTTCTCCGGCATCGCGCTGAACGTCGAGCATCCCTACCGCATCGGCGACTGGGTGGAGCTGACCCCCGGCGTTACCGGGCGGGTGGACGAGATCAATTGGCGGGCCACCCGGCTGGTCACGCTGGACGGCACGGCGCTGGTGGTGCCGAACGGGCTGGCCGCGGGCAACCGCATCACCAACTACAGCCAGCCCGGCACCGGCTTCCGCGCTGGGGTTCCGGTGACCCTCGACGCCGAGGTGCCGGTGGCCCGCGCCAAGCGGATCATCCTGTCGGCCATCGTCTGCTGCGACGCCGTCCCCACCGAGCCGCGGCCCGATGTGGTGGTGGACTCGATCACGCTGAACGGCGTCACTTATCAGGCGCGCTTCTGGGTGGCGGATTATTCCCGGTTGGCCGCCACCCGCGACGCCGTGGCGACCACCATCCTGGATCATCTGGCCCGCGCCGGTCTGGAGCCGGCCAGCCCCAAGCAGGAGATGCGCCGCCGCAGCAACCGCCCTCCGCCCTGTTCGGCACTGGGGCTGGGGCGGGACCTGCTGTCCCATGTGGATCTGTTCGCCGCCTTCCGCCCGGAGGAGATCGATGAACTGGCGTCCGGCATGCATCTGCGCCACGTCGCCGCCGGTGAGGCGGTGGTCCGCCAGGACGAGACCGGGACTTCCCTCTTCCTGGTGGCCGAGGGCGCGCTGGACGTGCGCGGGGCCTTCGGGGGGCGGACGCTCCTGCTCGACCACATGGGGCCGGGCGACGTGTTCGGGGAAATGTCGCTGCTGACCGGCCAGCCGCGCAGCGCGTCGGTGATCGCCAACACCGACGCCGTGGTCTACGAGCTGGACAAGGAAGCGCTCGACCCCGTCCTGCGCCGCCGTCCGGAGCTGGCCGCCCGGCTGGCCGACCTGATGGGACTGCGCCAGCGCCGCAACGACGCTCACCGCCGCGCCAGCGCCCCCACCGCCGTGACCCAGACGACGACCGAGCATGACCTGCTGGCCCGGCTGAAGACCTTCTTCAGCCTGTGACTCAGCTGTTCAGCGGAGAGAAAGGCATCCCCGCCTGCTCCAGCGCCTTTTCGATCACCTCCGCCGAGGTCTGGTCGAACAGTTGCAGCAGCAGGTCGTCGATCTCCCGGTCCTGGCTGTTGCCGCAGGCGTCGAACAGGGTGGCGATGGCCTCCGTCTGGAAGCGCTCGCGCCCCTCGTCGCCGCCGCGGTAGTCCAACGCCTTCGCCACCGCGATGGCAACGCGGAAGGGCTTCAGCAGGGTGAAGGACAGGCCCGCCTTGGCGAACAGCCCCTTCAGCGCGTGCGGCCCGCCGTCCCAGGCGAGCTGACGGGCGTTCTCCGGCGGCAGGTTGGCGCGCACCGCGATCCCGGCGTCGAACAGCGCGATCTCCCCGGCGCACAGCGCGCGGAAGAGCAGCGGCGCCGACAGCCGCCCGCGGATCAGCAAATGCCGGGCGAGAAGCTCCACGTCCGCCTCGCGCGGGGTCAGCGGCTTCAGCAGGAGCAGGGTCGCCGCCTCCCGCGCCCGCTCCACCAGGACGCCGATCAGGCGGGGGTTGAGCCGGTGGCTGCGGATCAGCCGGTTGCGGATCTCCTCCGACACGAAGAGGATCAGTTTTTCCACCACCGCCGCCGACAGGTCGGGGCGCGCCGCCATGGCCTCGTTCACCGTGGCGACGCCGCCCCAGCGGTCCAGCACGCCGTGCAGGGACGGTTCCGGGATGACCGCCCCACGGTTGCGCAGAAGCTCGGTGATGACGATGACGTTGCCGTTGCGCACCAGCGCGTCGGACACCGCGGACGAGACGGAGCGGCGCCCGGCGATGGCCAGTTCCTTCGCCGGGCGCCGTTCGCGCAGGATGTCCAGGAGCAAGCCTTCGCTGAGCTTTTCCGCGTGGCGCAGGATGGGAAAGGCCACCCGGTCGACGTCGCGGGCCAGCTTCTCCGCCAGCCCCTCCGTCAGCAGGGAGGAGTTGTGGATCTGCCACGCCACCGCCTCGCGCACGGCGGTCACCGCGTCGGCGGCGAAGCGCTGCAGGATGTCCATGGCCAGCGCCCGCTCCGCCTCGGCGAGGTCCCCCGCCTCCAGGTCGCGCACCAGATGGGTCATGGTGTCGATGCGCGCCTGGGCGTCGGGCGCGGCCAGCAGGCACTCGACATCCTTCTGGCTCAGGGACCGCTGTGACATGCGCTGGGTCTTCCGGAACGGACGCTCGGGATCAGAATTCCGGCGTATCGTAGCGGATCAGATCGCTCCACGCCCGCTCCAAACGGCGCAACGTGCGGTATGTCGTCTCCAGATCGGCGGCTTCCTCGTCGGTGCGGATCAGCGCGTCGCCCCGCACGGCCTCCAGCCCGCGCAGCGCCTCGCACAGCTTCAGCCCGCGCTCCGACAGGCGGAGCCGCGCCGTGCGCCGGTCGCGCTGCGAGGCGGAGCGGTCGACATAGCCCGCCTCCACCAGATGCTTCAGGTTGTAGGAGGCGTTGGAGCCGAGATAGTAGCCGCGCTCCAGCAGGTCGCGCACCGACAGCTCCTCGCCGCCGATGTTGATCAGCATCAGGGCCTGGCCGGGGCTGAGGTCGTCGATCCCGATCCGCGCCAGTTCCATCCGCAGCACGTCCAGGAAACGCCGGGTCATGCTCTCGATGATGCGACCGAGGTCGGTGTAGACGGCGGGCAGGGACGCGCCCACCGGGGCGGCGCTGTCCGGCGTGGCTCTCTCCGGCACGGCTGGGGTCGGCTGCTGCTTGGCGGCGGCGCTCATCGCGATACTCCCGCTTTGGAAAAAACCATCATGGTATGGCGTCGATCCAATTCCGAACGGTGGACGGTTACCCCGTCCTTCTGTCGCAAGAATGATAAGATTTTAGTTTAATTTGTGGAAACAATGTTGAGACATGGCGGCCCTGCACGCCGGAACCGCCCCATTCACCTCCTGTTGCCCCCCTGTCCCTGCAATCCGCCCCTGCAACCCGGAGGAGCCCGACCATGCCGCAGTCCACACGTCATCCCGCCGCGCCGCAAGCGTGCACTCGGAGGGTCCGCTGATGCGAAGCGGCTTGGCTCTCGCGGCCGGTTTGCTGGCCGGCCTTTGGCTGGACACCCGCCACCGCACCAACCGGGCGGAGCAGGAACACCCGCCGACCGGTCATTTCATGAGCGTCGGCGGCACCCGCCTGCACTATCTCGACCACGGGCCGAAGGGTGGTACGGCGCCTCCCGTGGTGTTCCTGCACGGCAACGGCACCACCGCCGGCGACTGGGCGCTGAGCGTCCTGGACGAGGCGGCCCGGCATTGGCGCTGCGTCTGCTTCGACCGGCCCGGCCACGGCTACAGCGAGGCGACGCCGCGACGCGACGCCGGTCCCGCCGCCCAAGCCGCGCTGCTGCGCGCCGCCACCCGCAAGCTGGGATTGGAGCGTCCCATCGTCGTCGGCCATTCGCTGGCCGGGGCGGTGGCGCTCGCCTGGGCGCTGGATTTTCCGGAGGAGATCGGCGGTCTGGTCATCCTGTCGGCCTTCACCCACCCGCCCCCGCGGCTCGACTTCCTCCCCATGATGGGACCGGCCATTCCGGCGGTCGGGCCACTGCTCAGCCACACCGTCCTGCCGCCGCTGGACCGGCTGATCCTGCCGGCGATGATGCGCCGCATCTTTGAGCCGAACCCAGTGCCGCCCCGCTACAACGAGCTGTCTCCCGACCTTCTGCTGCGCCCGACGCAGCTGGAGGCGGCCGCCGCTCAACTCGCTGCGCTGATCCCCGGCGTGGCGGCGATGGCGCCGCGCTATTCCGAGATCCGCTGCCCGATGTCGGTCGTCGCGGGGCGGGAGGATCGCATCGTCGATCCCCACGCCCACGCGGTGCAGCTTCACAACGCGGTGGCCGGATCGACGCTGCATCTGCTGGCGGAAACCGGGCACATGCCGCAGCACGCCCGCCCGGACGCGGTGATGGCCGCCATCGAGCGGGTGGAGCGGGCCATGACCAGCAGGTCGGTTCACGCGGAAGCATGAGTCGACTCTCCTGATTCGGCGACCGGGGATTGCGACTCGAAAAAAGCGACTCGTGGCGACTCGGGTGAGGGATGGTTAACAGTTTGGTTACGATCCGAGCGCTAACCTTTGGCCATATCGCACACTTTCAGCGCCTCAAGGATTACGCCGATGTCCATGGCCGCCGACGTTGACACCATCGAACGCACGTCCATCGTCGCCTACACCCTCCTCAACGAGCTGCACGACGTGTTGGCTCTGCCCAAGGCGCCCGATGACGTGACGCTCGGCATTCTGATGGGGCTGTCCATGTTCATGGACGACAAGGTCGGTCCGATGCGCTCCAAGCGCCTGATGTCGGAGGCGCCGACCATCGTCCTGAAGACCGACGCCCACGTCACGTCGGACCAGATGCAGCGGATCATGCCGGTCCTGCGCGCCTTCGGCGATCACCTGAAGGACATGCGCGCCAAGGCCGCCCGCCCTGTCGACGACACCGTCGCCTGACCGCGGAGCGCAACCCCGGTTTCACGAAAGGCCCGGCCGGCAACGGCTGGGCCTTTTGCCGTTCCGGTGCCCGGCTTGACCCGCCCGGCAATTCATCGGATGCTGAAACCATTGGTTCACCGGAGGGTCGCCGCCGGTGAACCGGACGCAACGCAGGGGCGGCTTCGGCCATGGAACTGCCAACGGGGGATTGGATCTGGGCCTTGGCCATCGCCGCCCTTCTGACGGGCGCGACGGTCAGCGTCATCGTGCTCGCCGCCGTCGGCTCGATCCGCCGCAGCGTCAACGAGGGCGGCGCCCGCCAATCGCAACAAATCCGCAAGCTGGCGGAGACCGTCGCCACCCTGAACGCCCAGCAGCAGGCCGCCGAGGGCCGCGTCCAATCCCTGACCGAGGCGAACCGCAAGCTGGCGGAGGAGGTCGCGGCGCTGAACGAGCGGCTGCGCGACGCGGACTCCGTCCCCCGCATCACCGGCATCGCAAGGCTTCTCCACTGACCATGCCCGACTTGTCCACCTGCCCCATCGACGGCGACGCCGAGCGCGCCCGCTGGACCGCCAGCGCCGACGCCTGGGACCGCTGGGCCGACCCGATGGCCGATCTGGCCGACAAGCTGAACCAGCCCCTGCTGGACGCCGCCGGGGTGACGGCGGGCGACCGGCTGCTGGACCTCGCCTCCGGGGCCGGCGAACCAGCGCTGAGCGCCGCCCTTCGGACAGGTCCGGATGGGCTGGTGGTGGGCAGCGACCTCGTGCCCGGCATGATGGCCGGCGCCCGGCGCCGCGCCGCGGGGATCGCCGAGGAACGGCGCCCGGCCTTCGCCGCCGCCGACATGACCGCCCTGCCCTTCGCCGCGGAGAGCTTCGACCGGGCGACCTGCCGCTTCGGCATCATGTTCGTCCCCGACGTGGCGGCGGCCCTGGCCGAACTGCGGCGCGTGCTGCGCCCCGGCGGGCGGGCGGCCTTCATGGTCTGGGGGCCGCGCGCCGGCAACGCCCTGTTCAACACGGTGGGCGACGCGGTCGCCACCCAGTTGGGCGAGGACCGCAGCCTGGACCCGCTGTTCCGCTTCGCCGCTCCCGGCCTTCTGGCGGAGGCCATGCGCGCCGCCGGCTTCGCCACGGTGACCGAGACCGACATCACCCCGGTCCGCAAGGCCCCCCAGGGCCAACCCTTCTGGCGCGCCACGCTGGAGATGAGCTTCGGCCACCGCCTGCACGACCTCACCGCCGGGCAGCGCGCCGACCTCGACGCCGAGGTGACCCGCCGCTTCGACGCGCAGGCGCAAGGCGGCACGATCCCCCTGCCCATCCACATCCGCATCATCACCGGCGCCTAACTCCCCTCCCCTGCCCAGTCTCGCGCAAACCAAGGGTTTGCGCTGACGCGGCAGGCGGACCTTCGGTCCGCCGAGAGCGGGGGAGGGTCAGGGTGTGGACAAGCCCTCGCACCCCGACCACGCGCCCAAGTGCCGCGGCCACTCCACCGAGCCCTATCCCCGGTTGACCGCGCCCACGCATTCCTTTGGATGTTGCGTACCGACGGGCCCTACCCGTCCGGCATCCGAGAGGAGGTGATGCACTTTAAAAGGTACCTGAAGTGGCTCCGACGCTTCTGGTTCCGGATGAAGTTCGAGTTCGAAGCCGGCTTCAACCAGGACCGCGATCGCTAAGGAACCAATGGGCGGGGTCGGGAAACCGGCTCCGCCTCCAGGAGACCGAAGGCGCATCACCTCCTTGCCTCCCAAAATAGCACAGCGCCGAAAGCCGTCAACGGGACGCAAAAGCGCTCTCGTTCTTGCTCCGTTCGATTCGCGACACTATTCTTTCCGGTCTCAGCGAATCATCCGGTCCTTCATGCCCGATCTCCCCTCCCCCCTCCTCCCCGCCAACGTCCAGGGCTGGTTCCGGTCGCGGGGCTGGGCGCCGCACCCGCACCAGCTCGCCATGGTCGAGGCGGCGGTCGCCGGAGACAGCGCCCTGCTGATCGCACCAACCGGCGGCGGCAAGACGCTGGCCGGCTTCCTGCCCTCGCTGATCGATCTGGCGGAGCGCCCGCGCGAGGGGCTGCACACGCTCTACATCTCGCCGCTGAAGGCGCTCGCGGTGGACATCCAGCGCAATCTGGAAGAGCCCGTCGCCGAGATGCGGCTGCCCATCCGCACCGAGACCCGCACCGGCGACACGCCCGAATCCAAGCGGCGGCGGCAGCGGGCCAACCCGCCGCACATCCTGATGACCACGCCGGAAAGTCTGGCGCTGATGATCGCCTACGCCGACGCGGCGACGATCTTCCGGCACCTGCGCTGCGTCATCATCGACGAGCTGCACGCGCTCGCCGGGACCAAGCGCGGCGACCTGCTGGCCCTGGGGCTGGCGCGGCTGGCGAAGCTGGCGCCGCGGGCCCGGCGGGTCGGGCTGTCGGCCACTGTGGCGGAGCCGGCGCAGCTTCTCGCCTGGCTGTCCAGGACCGGGCAGGCTGACGGCGGCGACGTGCGGCTGGTCACCGGGCGGGCCGGCGCCTCCGCCGAGGTGGAGATCCTGACGACGCGCGAGCGGCTGCCCTGGTCCGGCCGCATGGCCATGCACGCGCTGAAGGAGGTGTACCAGCGCATCCGCGCCCACCGCACGACGCTGGTCTTCGTCAACACCCGCGCCCAGGCGGAGCTGGTCTTCCAGGAACTCTGGCGCCGCAACGACGACAGCCTGCCCATCGCGCTCCATCACGGCTCCCTGGCGGCGGAGCAGCGGCGCAAGGTCGAGGCCGCCATGGCGGCGGGCAAGCTGCGGGCGGTGGTGGCGACCTCCTCGCTCGACCTCGGCATCGACTGGGCGGCGGTCGATCTGGTGGTGCAGATCGGCGCGCCGAAGGGGGCGAGCCGGCTGGTCCAGCGCATCGGCCGCGCCAACCACCGGCTGGATGAGCCGAGCCGCGCCCTGCTCGTCCCCGCCAACCGGTTCGAGGTGCTGGAATGCCGCGCCGCGCTCGACGCCGTGGCGGCGATGAGCCTGGACGGCGAGCGGCCCCGCCCCGGCGGGCTGGATGTGCTGGCCCAGCACATGCTCGGCATGGCCTGCGCCGAGCCCTACCGCCCCGACGACCTGTACGACGAGGTGGTCCGCGCCGCCCCCTACGCCGGGCTGTCGCGGGACGAGTTCGACGACGTGCTGGACTTCGTGGCGACCGGCGGCTACGCGCTCGGCAATTACGAGCGCTTCCACCGGCTCACGCTGCGCGAGGACGGGCGCAGGGCGGTGGCCGGGCCGGCGGTGGCGCGGCAATACCGCATGAACGTCGGCACCATCACGCAGGAGGCCATGCTGCGCGTGCGCCTGAGCCGCGGCCCGGTGCTGGGCGAGGTGGAGGAGCATTTCATCCAGGGCCTCACCCCCGGCGACACCTTCGTCTTCGCCGGCCAGCTGCTGAAGTTCCTCGGCATCCGCGAGATGGAGGCGCAGGTTGCCAAGGGCGGCACCGGGGAGCCGAAGGTCCCGGCCTACGCCGGCGGGCGGTTGCCGCTGACCACGGCGCTGGCCGACCGGGTGCGCGCCATGCTGGCCGACCCGGCGCAGTGGCCCGGCCTGCCGGAGGACGTTCAGGAATGGCTGCGGCTGCAGCGCTGGCGCTCCGTCCTGCCGGCGCGCGACGGGCTGCTGGTGGAGAGCTTCCCCAAGGCGGGCAAGCGCTTCCTCGTCGTCTACGCCTTCGAGGGGCGGAACGCGCACCAGACGCTGGGGATGCTGCTGACCCGCCGGATGGAGCGGATGGGCTGCGGCCCGCTCGGCTTCGTCGCCACCGATTACGTGCTGGCGGTGTGGTCGCTGCGGACTCCGAAAGACATGGACGGGCTGTTCGACCAGGACATGCTGGGCGACGATCTGGAAGCCTGGATGGACGAGTCATCGATGCTGCGGCGGACCTTCCGCAACGTGGCGCTGATCACCGGGGTCATCGACCGCCGCCATCCCGGACAGGAGAAGTCGGGGCGGCAGGTCACCTTCTCCTCCGACCTGATCTACGACGTGCTGCGCAAGCACGATCCCGGCCATGTGCTGCTGCGCGCCACCCGCGCCGACGCGGCGGGCGGGCTGACCGACGTGCGGCGCCTGTCGGATTTCCTGGTTCGGGTGAAGGGCCGCATCACCCACAAGGACCTCGACCGCATCTCCCCCCTCGCCGTGCCGGTCATTTTGGAGATCGGGCGGGAACGGGTGGACGGTTCCGCCACCGACGAGCTTCTGGAGCAGGCCGCCGCCGATCTTGTGGCCGAGGCGATGCCGGAGCTGGGGTCCGACGGTGACAGCCAAGGCCGGCTGACGTTGTGATGACCATGGACACGACGATGACCCTGCGGGGCGCCGCGCTGGCCCCCGATCCCTCCGGCGCGCTGGTCTGGCCGGCGGAGCGGACGCTGGTGGTCACCGACCTGCATCTGGAGAAGGGCTCCGCCTTCGCGGCGCGCGGGCGGATGCTGCCGCCCTACGACACACGGGCGACGCTCGGCCGGTTGGCGGATCTGGTGGAGCGGCTGGCTCCGGAGCGGGTGATCTGCCTGGGCGACAGCTTCCACGACCGCCGGGCGGCGAGCCGCATGGAGGCGGGGGACGTGACGCGGCTGCGCGACCTGACCGGGCGGGTGGCGGACTGGCTGTGGGTCACCGGCAACCACGACCCGGAGCCGCCGGAGGGCTTCGGCGGGCGCATCCTGGACGAGCTGACGCTCGGCCCGCTGACCTTCCGGCACGAGGCGGTGCCCGGCGCCGTGGGCGAATTGTCGGGGCATCTGCACCCAGTGGCCGCCGTCGTCGTGCCGGGCCGGCGGGTGCGGGAGCGCTGCTTCGCCTTCGACGGGGGAAAGCTGATCCTTCCGGCCTTCGGCGCCTTCGCGGGCGGGCTGAACGTGCTGGACCCGGCGGTGTCGAACCTGCTGGCGGCGCGGTTCGAGGTGCATCTGCTGGCCCGTGGCAAGGTCCACCGCTTCCCGCGCAGCCGCCTGTCTCCCGACAAGGCTTAAAAAGAAAAAGCCCGGAGAGTCGGGGGAACTCTCCGGGCGAGTGGTCCTGCCGGAACCGGCGGTGAGACGTCCGGCAGGAGGGACCTCAAGAAAAAGCAGAACGTCAGTTCGGCATCATGACCGTGTCGATCACGTGGATGACGCCGTTGGACGCCATGATGTCGGGCTTCACGACCTTCGCGTTGTCCACCATCACGCCGCCCTTCGTCGCGTCGATGTCCACAGTGGTGCCCTGCACGGTTTTCGTCGATGCCGTCTTGCCGGCGATATCGGCCGAGGTCACCTTGCCTGACACCACATGATAGGTGAGTACGGAGCGGAGCTTCTCGCGGTTCTCCGGCTTCAGAAGATTTTCGACGGTGCCGGCGGGAAGCTTGGCGAAGGCCTGGTCGGTCGGGGCGAAGACGGTGAAGGGACCACTGCCCTTCAGCGTGTCCGCGAGCCCGGCGGCCTGGACAGCCTGGACCAGCGTCTTGAACTGGCCCGCCGAGACGGCGGTGTCCACGATGTCCGCCGCATTCGCGGCGACGGTGGCGAAGGACAGCGGCAGGGCGACGGTGGCGGCGGTCAGCAGCCGCGACAGGCGGGACATGTCATTTCCTCCATTTGGATGGCGTCTCGTTCCTCCCCCGACCGTGGAACCGGTGCCGTCGGCCGCCGTGCCTCCGGTTCCACGTCGTGGCAGCGAAGGCGGAAATAGCGGCGCAGAAACCTCGGTCAATAGGATTTCCCCAGGAAAAATTTTTGCCGTCACGGTGATCCGGAGCAATCGACGCCGCGTAGCAAGAGCCATTGACCGTGGTCATTGGCTGCGGCGTTTTGGCATGCCCGTTCTTCTGTCCATGTCCTTAAAGTTGGCCGATGAAGACCGATCAATCCCCCATCCTCGTCTGGTTCCGCAACGATCTTCGCCTTGCCGACAACCCGGCGCTCAGCGCCGCGGCGGAGGATGGGGCGCCGGTCATCCCGGTCTACATCCGGGAGAAGGACGCCCACGATCCCTGGCTTCCCGGCGGCGCCTCCCGCTGGTGGCTGCACGGCAGCCTGGAGCGGCTGGGCAAGGCGCTGGCCAAGCTCGGCTCGCCCCTGGTGCTGCGCAGCGGCGACCCCGCCGCAGTGCTGGCAGCGCTGGCGGAGGAAACCGGAGCCGACACGGTGCTGTGCAACCGCCGCGCCGGCCCCACCGCCATCGCCCGCGACCGCCGGGTCGGCGAGCGACTGTCCGCGCACGGCGTGACGGTGCACCCCCACAACGCCGCCCTGCTCTACGAGCCGGGAACCATCCGCACCAAGTCGGACACGCCCTTCCGGGTGTTCACGCCCTTCTGGAAGGCGCTGCTGTCGATGCCGGAACCGCCGCGCCCCATCCGCGCGCCGGCCAAGCTGACCCCGCCGGCCAAGCCGGTGTCGAGCGAGTCGCTGAAGGACTGGGGCCTGCTGCCCGCCGCGCCGGACTGGGCCGGCGGCCTGCGCGAGCGTTGGAAGCCCGGCGAGGAGGCGGCGCGCGAGCGGCTGGCCGATTTCCTGGACGGTCCGGTCGCCGCCTACCCGGCGGAGCGCGACTGCCCGGACCATGACGGGACCTCCGCGATGTCCCCGCATCTCGCTTTCGGGGAGATCGGCCCGCGGCAGATCTGGCACGCCACACGCCACGCCGCCGACCAGCGGCATGAACTGGCCGCCGGCGCCGGGGCCTTCCTGCGGGAACTCGGATGGCGGGAGTTCAACCACCATCTGCTGCGCGAGGAGCCGGGCATTCCGGACACGCCGCTGGACGCGCGCTTCGCCCGCTTCCCCTGGCGGACCGACAAGGCGGGCCTGCGCGCGTGGCAGCGCGGGCGCACCGGCTATCCGATCGTGGACGCGGGGATGCGGCAGCTCTGGCAGATCGGCTGGATGCACAACCGCGTGCGGATGATCGTCGGTTCCTTCCTCATCAAGGATCTGCTGATTCCCTGGCAGGAGGGCGAGGCGTGGTTCTGGGACACGCTGGTCGACGCCGACATCGGCAACAACGCGGGCAACTGGCAATGGGTGGCCGGCTGCGGCGCCGACGCGGCCCCCTTCTTCCGCGTCTTCAACCCGATCCTCCAGGGCGAGAAGTTCGACCCGGAGGGGGCCTATGTCCGCCGCTACGTGCCTGAGCTGGAAAAGCTGTCCAACCGCTGGATTCACAAGCCCTGGGAGGCGCCGGACGAGGTGCTGCGGCAGGCGGGGGTGACGCTCGGCAAGGACTACCCTCGGCCGATCGTCGACCACGGCACCGCCCGCGACCGCGCGCTGGCCGCCTTCCAGGAGATCAAAAAAGCCGGCGATTGATCGACGCGGTGTCGTGAAACCCGACCGTGTGTTTTCATTCCGCCTTCATGGGAGTGCAAAGAAACCGTCACAGGCCGCCGGTAAGGTGCGCCCGCCCCTACCCAAAATAAATTTGCGGAAAGAGACGAGGCACACCGATGGACACCCATGACCTGCCCCAGAAGGGCACCAAGTATCTGACCTTCGAGGGCCGCGAGGACATCGGCTCCAACCCGTCCGAAAACCCGACCATGGGCGACGTCATCAACGCCCGCCTCGGCCGCCGCGACATGATGCGCGGCATGCTGACCGGCGCCGCGGTCAGCGCCCTGATCGGCCCGGCCGCCCTGCTCTCCGCGCCGCGCGAGGCCGAGGCTGCTGTGACCGGCGCCCCGCGCCCGGCCAAGGCCAGCTTCTCCTTCCAGGAGGTGGCGCACGGTGTCGACGCCGACCATCACGTCGCCGCCGGCTACGACGCCGACATCCTGATCCGCTGGGGCGACCCGGTGGTCCCCGGCGCGCCGGCCTTCGACCCGATGAACCAGACCGCCGAGGCGCAGTCGAAGCAGTTCGGCTACAACAACGACTTCGTCGGCTACGCCCCGCTGCCGCTCGGCTCGCGGTCGCCGGACCGCGCCCTGCTCTGCGTGAACCACGAATACACCGACGAGGAGGTCATGTTCCCCGGCGTCGGCGTGGAGCAGCAGAAGGACAAGTTCGCCCGCATGACCAGGACGCTGGTGGACATCGAGATGGCCGCCCACGGCGGCACCGTCGTCGAGATCCGCAAGGTCAAGGGCAAGTGGGTGACCGAGCCGAACTCCAAGTACAACCGCCGCATCACCGGCGAGACGGCCTGCGCCATCACCGGCCCGGCCGCCGGCCACGCCCTGATGAAGACCAGCTATGACCCGGCAGGCACGATGGTCCGCGGCATGCTGAACAACTGTTCCGGCGGAATGACGCCCTGGGGCACCTGGCTGTCGGCGGAAGAGAACTTCAACGGCTACTTCTGGGGCAAGGTCGAGGACAGCAACCCGAACGCCAAGGTGCTGAAGCGCTACGGCTTCCCCGGCGAATGGTACAACTGGGGCGTCCATCACGACCGCTTCGACATCGCCAAGGAGCCGAACGAGTCCAACCGCTTCGGCTGGATCGTCGAGATCGACCCCTACGACCCGACCTCGACCCCGAAGAAGCGCACGGCGCTCGGCCGCTTCAAGCATGAGGCCTGCCAGATCGCGCTGGGCAAGGACGGCACGGTGGTCGCCTACACCGGCGACGACGAGCGGTTCGACTATGTCTACAAGTTCGTCGCGGCGAAGAAGTTCGACCCGAAGAACCGCGCCGCCAACATGGACATCCTGGAGACCGGGACGCTCTACGTGGCGAAGTTCAAGGCCGACGCCTCGGTCGAATGGCTGCCGCTGGTCCATGGTCAGGGCCCGCTGACCGCCGAGAAGGGCTTCCCCGACCAAGCCACCGTTCTGATCAACGCCCGCCTCGCCGCCGATGCGCTGGGCGCCACCAAGATGGACCGTCCGGAGGACATCGAGGTCAACGCGGTGACCGGCAAGGTCTACGTCGTGCTCACCAACAATTCCCGCCGCAAGCCGGAGCAGGTGGACGCGACCAACCCGCGCGCCGAGAACAACTGGGGCCACATCGTCGAGATCCTGCCGGAGAACGGCAACCACGCCTCGACCAAGGCGGAATGGACGATCCTGGTCCGCGGCGGCAACCCGGCGGACGGGAAGGTCGGCGCGCAGTTCCACGCCGACACCTCGGCCAACGGCTGGTTCTCCTGCCCCGACAACGCGGCGGTGGACCACCGCGGCCGCCTGTGGATCACCACCGACCAGGGCGAGAACTGGAAGAAGGCGTCCGGCACCGCCGACGGCGTTTGGGCCGTGGAGACCGAGGGCAACCTGCGCGGCCTGTCCAAGATGTTCTACCGCGTGCCGGTGGGTGCGGAGATGTGCGGTCCCTGCTTCACCACCGACGACAGGACCCTGTTCGTCGCCGTGCAGCACCCGGCAACCGACGGCGTCGACCAGTGGGAAGGCTTCAAGGGCAAGCTCTCCTCCTTCGAGGACCCGGCGACCCGCTGGCCCGACTTCAAGCCCAACATGCCGCCGCGCCCGTCGGTGGTCGCCATCACCAAGAAGGACGGCGGCGTGATCGGTCTCTGACCGGACGCATGACCGTCCCATAATCCAGCGACACGCCTTGAAAGGGCGGCCTCCGCGTCCGGGGCCGCCCTTCTTCTTTGTCTGGTGTCGGCGTCCGGCGATGTAATAAGATAACGCCATGACCGTCGATCCCCACCCCACCGCCGGCCCGGCCTCCCGCCATGGGCACGACCACGCGCATTGCATCGCCGACGCGCTGACCCGCGCCGACGCCCTGTGCGCGGAGCGTGGCGCCCGGCTGACCGCGCTCCGCCGGCAGGTGCTCGAGCTGGTCTGGAACAGCCACAAGCCGCGCGGCGCCTACGCCATCCTGGAGGACCTCAGCCAGCGCGAGGGCAAGGCCACCGCCCCGCTGACCGTCTACCGGGCGCTGGAGTTCCTGGTGGAGCACGGGCTGGTCCACCGCATCGAATCGCTGAACGCCTACATCGGCTGCGCGGCGCCGGGGGCCGTCCATTCCGGACAGTTCCTGGTGTGCGAGACCTGCGGCAACGCCGTGGAGATCGACGACCCGCGCATCCGCGCCGCCATTGGCACCATCGCCGCCGAGCATGGTTTCCAGGTCAGCCGCCCCACCGTCGAGGTGCGCGGCACATGCACCGACTGCCAGGAGAAGACCCCATTTCCTGTCTCTTATACACATCTGACGCTGCCGACGATTATACGC